>DASPSK010000408.1:0-11292 GCA_035623975.1 Acidimicrobiales bacterium
TATCCACCGCGGACGCCGAAGGTGAAGATCGAGGAGCACCGGCCCCTCAGGTAACGCTGAGCGAGCTCGTGGTAGGGGTGGTCGGGAAAGCCTGCGAAGTCCACCCAGGCGACGCGCCGATCTGCGGCAAGGTAGGCGGCGACGGCCCGGGCGTTGGCCTCGTGGCGGTCGAGTCGGGCGGCCATGGTCTCGAGGCCCTGCAGCACGAGGAAGGCGCTGAAGGGAGAGAGAGTCGACCCCGTGTTGCGAAGACCCACCGTTCGGCAGCGCACTATGTAGGCGGCCTCACCGAACCGCTCCGGGTAGACGACTCCGTGGAAGGCCGGCTCCGGTCTGGAGAACATGGGGAATTTGTCCGGGTGCTCGGCCCAGGGGAACCTGCCACCGTCGACGATGCCGCCGGCGAGCGTCGTGCCGTGGCCCCCGACGAACTTCGTCAGCGAGTGCACGACGATGTCGGCGCCGTGCTCGATGGGCTTGATCATGATGGGTGTGGCGATCGTGTTGTCGACGATGAGAGGTATGCCGTAGGAGTGCGCGAGGCTCGCCGCCGCCTCGAGATCGACGATGTTGCCCGCAGGGTTGCCGATGCTCTCGCAGAAGAGCGCCCTCGTGCGCGAGTCGATGAGGGCTTCCATGGCAGCCGGGGTGTCGTCCGCGGCCAGGCGCACCTCGAGGCCCTGCTGGGGCAGGACGTGCACGAACAGCGTGTAGGTCGTTCCGTACAACTGGGGGGCAGCGACGATGTTGTCGCCGAGGCCGGCGAGATTCTGCAGCGAGTAGAGAACGGCCGCGGTTCCCGAGCTGACCGTGAGGGCGCCGACTCCACGCTCGAGAGCAGCCAGGCGATGCTCGAGGACCTGGTTGGTGGGGTTGTTGAGCCGGTTGTAGTGAAAACCGGGAATGTCCATGTCGAACACGGCCGCAGCGTGATCCGCATCGACGAACTCGTGGGCCACGGTCTGATAGATGGGCACGGCGACTGCCTTGGTCGAGTCAGGTTCGTACCCGCCGTGGATGGCGATCGTCTCGTCACGCACCAACGGTCCTCGTTCCTTGCTCGCCGCTCATCGAGCCGACCCGCTTCCGCCGCAGGATCTCCGAGATCCAATTGGCGTACAGGCGTTCGCCGTGAGGCCGCCACGTAATCATCACGTGCTCCTTGGCCTCCTCGAAGGGGAAGTTCTCCATGGCCTCGGCCGGCGACGATCGCGTCTGCGCCTCGGCGGCGAAGCGGTTCAAGAGATCCTCACCCTCCTCGTCGAGGTAATGGAGGGGGACGGGAGGGGGCAAAGGCCGCTCCCGTCTCAGAAAGCGCTGCAGATCGCGCCGGTACTCGCGCAAGAGGCTGAACGGTGAGTACTCCGGATGCCCCTGCACGAAGACGAACAGGCAGTCTCTGCTCTCGCGCGCCAGCACCGTCCAGCTGATCTCCGGTGACCCGAGCAAGCTCGTGTATTCCTGCGGGAGCCCATCACTCAGCACGTCGTTCAGGCGGGAATGGGGAACGAACACCGGCCCCTCCAGGCCTTCGACAAGCGGATGAGACGTGAGCGCCTCATGCGCGAAGACGCCGGAGCACTTGGCCGGAAGCGGCTCGCGCTCGATCTTGTCGAACAGCAATACCGCCGCGTGGGCTGCCAGGCACGACAGCACCGTGGAGATGGTCGACTCCTCCGCCCAGGCGATCAGATCCACCAAGGCGTCCCAGTACGGCTCGTCTGGCAGGCACGGTTCGCGCGGTTCGGTCCCGGTGACAATGGCGGCGTCGACTCGCCGCTCACACAGCTCGCTCACGGGCCGATAGCGGGAGGCGATGTAACTCGTCGTCTCCTCACCCCGCTCCAGCCCGGGCAGGCTGTAGAGCCTCACGAGCACCTCGAGGGAGCCGGCGGCGGCCGCCAGCAATGAAGTGAATTGTCGTTCCGTGTCCTCGAAAGCCGCATCCGGCATGTTGTTCACGAGGGCGATCTCGAGCGCGGGGGTGCCTTCGCCAAGGCCGCGAGCACTCACCGCGGTGCCATTTGTCTGGGACGACGTGGGCTCAGCCGAGTCGATGAAGACTGGGATGTAACACCTCCGCTGGTGTAGTGAGACCGTGACCAGCATAGAGAGCCACGTGACCCTGTTGAATCAGCTCGTCCCTTGGGGGAGCCCCGATGCCGTCGGGCTCGGTGGCCGCGGCCGCTGCTGGGCTGCCGCAGGGCGACGTGGGGAGCCTCGCCGGGGTTGAATTCTCCCGCCCCGTCGCCCCAATGGCCGGTTCGATCCGGCGGAAAATGACGCCGCCGCGTGGCGGTAGCGTATAGGGGTGGGTCGGCGGGGACGGGAGCTGTCGGGCAATTGCGCACCATGAAGGAAGTCGCGCTCGTCGGAGCAGGCGCCTGGGGGCTGTGCGCGCTGGAGCGTCTCGCCGACGCCGTCCGCACTGAGCGCTGCCCTACGCGTGTCCACGTCGTAGAAGCCGCCACTCCCGGTCCCGGCGTGTACGCGCTCGACGACCCCGAGTATCTCCTCCTGAATACGCCGTGCGGTCAGCTCTCGCTCTACCCCTGGGACGACGACGGTGCCGCCCCCCGCTACGGCCTCGGCCTGTACGAATGGGCGAAACAGGTGGGCTATCGCTGGAACGGTGAGAGTTGCCGCGTGTCACGCACCGGGCGCGAAGTGTCACCGCATGACTACCTCCCCCGGCGTGTCCTCGGCGCCTACCTGCAGTGGTTCTTCGAGACCCTCGTAGAGGACGCCCCATCGCCGCTTGAGATCGTCCTCCACCGGGCGCTCGCGGTCGACGTCGTCAGTCAGCCGGGCGGGCTCGAGCACGTGCGGCTCGACACCGGAGAGGTACTGGCGGTGGACCACGTCATTCTCACGACCGGTCACACTGCCAACCTCGATCACCCCGAGCACCTCGTGCGTCCCTATCCGGTCACCGCCTACGTGGACGCCATACCCTCGACTTCCTCCGTCGGTGTCATCGGCATGGGCCTCGTGGCGATCGATGCCATCACGGCGCTGACGGTCGGCAACGGTGGTTCCTTCGTGGAGGTCGGTGATCGGCTCCGCTACCGGGCGAGCGGACGGGAACCGCAGATCTACCTGTTCTCGCGAAGCGGCTTCCCGTACTGCGCCAAGGCCGTCGAAGCCCTCGACGAGACCGACGAGTACGCCTCCGTCATCTGCACCTCGGAGGCCGTCGCCGCCATTCGGGCCGACGCCGGCCGAATCGACCTCAGGACGACGATGCTGCCGCTCATCTTCGCCGAGATGCAGGCCCGCTACTACCTGCACTCGGCGGCTCTGGCCGCCGGCCCTGATGCCGCCAAGGAGGTGCGGGGTCGCTTGGAGCAGTCGTCTGTCGGCGACTTCGAGTCTGCCGTCGCCCCCTATGCGGCCCGCTACGGCTCCTTTGACGCCAGCCGCAACTTCTTCGCTCCCGAGGACAGCTTCGTGTCGGCGACGGACTACGAGGACCGCGTGTACGCCATGATCGAAGCGGACCTGAACGAAGCCCTGAAGGGACCGGCGAGCGCGGTGAAAGCCGCCTACGAGGTTCTCCGATTCCAGCGTGATGCCATGCGAACGGTCATCGAATTCGGTGGGCTCTCACTCGAGTCCTACCTGGACTTCCAGTCCAACATCCGCACCAAGGTGAGTCGCCTGGTGGCAGGACCCCCCGCCGTCCGCTCCCAGCAACTGCTGGCCCTCATGAACGCTGGGGTCGTGAAAGCGCCCTTCGGCCCCGCCCCACGACTGACCACGTCGCCCTCGGGTCGCACCATCCGCTCGAGGGAGCTCGACACGCCGTTTTCGGCTCCCGTCGACTTCCTCATCCAGGGCTATCTCGAAGACCCGACCTTGCATCGCTCCTCCTCGCCGCTGCTGACGCACCTGTATCAGCGGGGACGGCTGCAGCAGTTCAAGTACGGCGACACGCCCGTTGGGAGCGTGGAGCTCTCGAGGGACTTCCACCCGATCGACCGAGACGGCCACGTGCAGGAGCACCTGTCGATCCTCGGAGCCCTGACGGAGGGAGTGCGCTACTTCACGCACTACCTGCCGTCGCCCAAGAGCAGGTTGCGCGTCTTCCTGGACGCGCAGCGCTGCGTCGAGGAGCTGCTGGGATGACCGACAGCAGGATCGTCGAGGGCCGGGGGACGGACTCAGCGGCTCCGCCCTCGCGCCGCCCGAGCCGCATAGGAGGGGCTGCTCCGGGCTGCATCCGGCGCCAGGACCGCTCCAAAGGTAAGTGTGACTCCGCTGACGGGTGAGCTGGCTTCCACGACCCCCGAAGTGGCATCGGCAGGGGACAACGGCGATCCGTGCCCTGAAGGGCGACGGGTCGCAAACGGCCACGTCCGCAGCTCCGCCCGAAGAACGATGCCCTCTCGCTGGCGGCGCGCCCGGCCGCTCATGGCCGTGTTGACGAGTCCGTCGGAGATGTCACCGATGGCCCTCGCGCCCCTGGCGAGCGAGCGTTACGAACTGCTGTGGCTGGTCGATTTCACGACTCCCGCCAGCCGCCAGGTCACGGCCGTGCACGCCGCCATGCTGCGCAAGCTCGGGAGCGTCGTTCACCTGGAAGATCTGTCGATCTCGCAGGCCGCCGCCGCCGTCGCCCAGCATGCTCCCGACGGAATCATGACGTTCCAGGATGCCGGCATGGTCAGGCTGGCAGAGATCGCCGCCGAGCTCGAATTGCCGTTTCACCGCCCGGACGCAGCCGAGCGGCTCGTCGACAAGTATGTGCAACGGCGCGCCCTCGACAAAGGTGGCGTCTCGGTTCCTTCGTACTTCGAAGTCCCGCCAGACGGCGATGGGCGCGCGCTGGCTCACCTCGAGAGCCGCATCGCCTTTCCTGCCGTGCTCAAACCCCGCTATGGGACGGGCAGCGAGAACGTCGTCCGGGCGCACACCTTCGCCGACCTCGTGCAGGCGCTCTCGCAGCTCCGTCGGGACGGAGGCGGCGATCCCATGCTCGTGGAGGAGTTCCTGCCAACCGCTCCGGGGCGAGAGGACGAGCAGGTGGCCGGGGTTGTGTCGGTCGAGAGCTACGTGAGCGAGGGCCGCGTCAGCCACGTGGCCGTGACAGGGCGGTTCCAGTTCGTGGAGCCATTTCGCGAGACCGGCAACTTCATCCCGGCCGCGATCGACGAGGACGAGCGGGTCGCTGTGCTGGAGCTGGCGACGGCCGCCGCCCTCGCCCTCGAGGTGGAGAGCGGCTGCCTGCACACCGAGATCAAGCTGACGCCGGACGGCCCCCGCCTCATCGAGGTGAACGGACGGCCAGGAGGCGGGATCCCGGAGATGCTGGCTCGCATCACCGACCTCGACCTCTACGATGTCGCCTGTCGTCTGGCCCTCGGTGAGCAGCTCCCATGCGAGACGCTCAAACAGACCGATCGGGTGGCTTTTCGCTCCGTGATCCAGCCCCCGATGTCTGCCCACCGGGTCCTCGGCGTGCAGGGCCTGGACACCGCCGCGAACCTTCCCGGGGTCGAGCAGCTCAAGCTCAACCGCGGACCCGGCCAGCCCGTCGACTGGCGGCGCGGCTATCGCGAATTCGTCTTCTTCGCCGAGGGCACCGTCGGTGACCTCGAAGAGCTGCGGACGCTCGACCGTAGGATTCGCCAGAAAGTCTCCGTTGCATATGAGTAGCGTCAGGCACATATGAGCCCCGATCGTCGGGCAGACGAACCGTTGTCGACCTGGTTCGGCCCCGAGGAATCCCCGCTCTTCGGAATCCTCAGCGCGAACGGGTCAGAGGCCCGTGGAGCGGTCATCCTCTGCCCCCCCCTCGGGCGAGAGCACACGAGCGCCTACCCCACCTTCGCTCGTCTGGCGGCCGAGCTCGCGCAGGCGGGCTTGCTCGCCCTCCGCTTCGACTACCGCTCGACGGGTGACTCGTTTGATCGCGCCGATCAAGAGCTCGAAGGCGTAGGCCTCCTCGAGGACGTGCGCTCCGCCGTTGACTTCGTGCGCGGCCTCGGGGTGGCGAACATCGCCCTCGTGGGCATGCGCGTCGGAGCGCTCCTGGCCGGTCTCGCCAGTGCCGTGGAACCCTTCGACGCCCTCGTCATGTGGGACCCCTGTGCGAGCGGACGGTCTTTCGTGCGCGAACAGCGGATGCTCAGCTTGCGCATCCAGTTGGCCGGTCGGTCGAACGTCTCGCCGGACGACATTCCCGGGTTCCTGCTTCCCCCGGAGATCCTGCGCGAGCTCTCCCTGCTCGAATTCGACGAGACGACGGCGACGCTGGCGGAGCGGGTGCTCCTCCTCACCCGCGTCGACCAGCCGGTCGACCGCACGCTCGTCAACCGCCTCGTTCTTCCCCACGTGGAGCAGCGCAAAGTCCTCGGGCAGCCCGAGCTCCTGGACATGCCCACGCCGCTGCAGGTCATTCCGGCCGCCGCCGTGGCAACGATCGTCGACTGGCTGGACGAGGTCATGCCAAAGGAGCTCCGGTCGATCAGCCTGCCAGAGTCGGCCGAAGTCGCCGTCACCTCGAGATCCGGCCGGACGTCTCCGGAGGGCGACGAGGAGACGACCACCGCCGTGGTGGAAAAAGCCGTGCGCCTCGGGCCGTTGAGGCTGTTCGCCATCTCGACCGAGCCGAAAGAGGGCGCCACCGGTCCGGTGTGCCTGTTCGTCAACGTGGCCAACGAGCATCGCATCGGCCCCGGGCGGCTCTGGGTCGATCTCGGCCGTCGTCTCGCGGCTTCGGGGCTTCGCTGCGTCCGGCTCGATCTGAGCGGCGTCGGCGACAGCCCTGCGAGAGGCTCGGCTCCCCCCCGCGTGTACCCCTACTCGGCGATCGAGGATGTCGTCGAAGTCGCCCGCGCCCTTACGCCAGAGGCGCCCTCCAACGTCGTGCTGTTCGGCTTGTGCTCGAGCGGCTACCACGTACTCGAGGCGGCCGCCATCCTGTCGCCCCGCGGCGTGTGTGCTCTCAACCCTGCCGTCTCCTTCCCGGCGCCGGAGATGCAAGGGGGCGGTCCGGCCGATCCCCGCCGCAAGTTCTTCCTGCCCGAGCCCCATCTCGCCACGACGACGAGCAAGCTGACCTCGGTTCGCTGGCTCGAGGAACAGATGCCGTTCCTCAGATGGATCGCAGCTCGCTTCCCGAGTGCCACTGTGAGGACGCGGCGCGTTCTCCGCTCGACCCTGGACCGCCTCGGCCGGCCCCACCGGACGATCGCCTGGCGTTTGGGAACCCGCCCCGGAGGCCCGAGGAGAGGCCCTGGCGAGAGCCTGACGGACCTCGTCGCCGCCGGGTCCAACGTCTTGCTCATCTGCGGGTCCGAAGAGATGCGGCCCTTTCGCCACGCGGCGGATCCGTCCCGGCTGCGTGGCGCCAAGACAGGGAACCTGCAACTGGAGGTGATCTCTGCCCTCGATCACGCCCTGCGCCGCCCGAGAGATCGCGACGAAGTCTCCGATCTGATTATCGACTACACCCGGCGGAACTTTCTCAGCTAGCGCTTCTCCGCCCCGTCACCTCCGCCCAGGACGTTCCGCCTCTCCTCGGCAAGCCGACCCGGGGCGGCGCGCCAGCCGCGCCCTCGGCGGCTCGTAACACCGCGCTGCCAAAAGAAACCCTCAAGTGTCCAAGGGCGGGCGCCGATACCTACTTGCACCTCATCTGCAACCTGACCGCACCTCGGTTGCACCCGAGTTGTGGATCATCGAGCCGACAATCCGGAAACGAGGATCATGGGACGCTTGCCCTTCCGCGCTCGCAAATCGGCGCTTGTCGTGGTTGCATCGATGGCGCTGATCACCTCGGTCGTCACGCTCGCGCAGGATTCGAGAGCATCGATTGACGTGCTCGTCTACGGGACGATCCGAGAGGTCGGTCACCCGGTGACTTTCCGGTCACCGAGGAGCTCGCGGCCCTCGACGGCTCTCCCGAAGGGTGTGCGGCGGGGCGACGTCGTCATCAGCTATCTCGAGACCGAGGGCTCCGCCTCCGTCGAGTGCCTCCACCACTGGGGACGCTTGTTCGACACGGCGAGCGGGCCGACGACCCGCCTCGTGGCGTGCGGAGCAGACGATCGCGGCGCGCTGGCACGCCCGAGCTTCCTCGTCCGCCCGGCCCGTCAGGTTGCCGTCATCACGGTCGCCTTCTCCGGTGTCAGCTGGAACTTCGACCCGATCGCGGCGGCGGCGGCCGCGCCTGGAACCGTCTCGCCGAGCGTTCCCCTGCTGACAGGGCACGTCACGCTGCTCTTCAGCGAGGGCATCCATCTCCACTCGCTCGCCAGCCTTGTCGACCTCAGCAACCTTGCAGGCGCTCACCTCCTCGGTGCTGCCAAGAACCCGCGCTCTGAGTTGGTGGTGGCGAGTAAGCCGTACTCGATCTCCGGCGAGACACCCCCCTGGTCATGGCCGACACCCAAGGACAGCGCCACCGACGTCTCGAGCACAGTGGCCCTTCGCCCCGGTAGGGGCTGGAGACACCCCTCCTCGCCGACAACGACCACGACAAGCGATCCGGTGACGACCACGGCCGACCCGGCGCCGACCTCCACATCGACCTCGACCTCCACCACGACCACCACGACGATCCCGACATCCACCTCCGCGCCGACGACGTCCACCACGACCTCCACGACCGTTCCGAGCGACGGTGGATCCTCCTCGCAGGTGTGCGGCTCTGGCTCGCTCGCCGGCCCGTCGACTCCGCCTGCAGGGGCGGTCACGGTTGCGGCGGGCCTGGACAACGGGCAGTACGACACGCCCGACACCACGTACTGGTTCGCCCCCGGCACGCACACTCTCGGGACAGGGACGTTCAGTCAGATCGACTTCGGTCAGGGCGACACCTACATGGGCGCACCCGGAGCGATCCTTTCGGGCCAGGGTGACAACGACTACGCCTTCGTGGCACCTTCCGCCTCGGTGACGGGCGTCACCGTCGAGTACCTCACCATCGAGGACTTCACCCCGCCCGGCGGCAACGGGGCGGTCAACGTGAACGGTGGCGTCGGCGAGACGATCGAGAACAACACGATCGAGGACAACTCGCCAGGAGCCGGCCTCATGATCGGCACCAACGACGTTGTCGCCGGCAACTGCCTGACGGCCAACGGGGAGTACGGCTTCGATGCCTATTCCACCTGGGACACGAGCGCCCTCACAGGTGGACCGAGCAACATCGCCTTGACGGGCAACGAGATCAGCTACAACGACACCTGCAACTGGGAGGCAGACTCGACCGACCCGGTGCCCGTCGCCGAGCGGCCGTCCAACTGCGGCTCCGGACCGTCGGCCGGCTGTGGATGCTCGGGAGGAGGCAAGTTCTGGGAGGTCGACGGAGCGACGGTCATCGGTAACTACGTCTACGACAACTACAACGTCGGCCTCTGGGCAGACACCGACAACACCGGCTTCGACATTGCGGACAACACGATCTCGGGCAGCTGGGGCGAGGGCATCATCTACGAGATCAGCTACAACTTCTCCATCAGCGACAACGTCTTCACCGACAACGTCTGGGGGGGAGGACCCACCAACCCGGGCTTCCCCGAAGGTGCCATCTACATCTCGGAGAGTGGCGGCGACAGCCGGGTGCCCGGAGCGGAGAGCGGTCAGGCCCTCATCAGCGGCAACACTTTCACCGACAACTGGTCGGGCGTCGTGCTCTGGGAGAGCGCTGACCGCTTCTGCGGCTCCCCCGACAACACCTCCACGGGCGCCTGCACGCTCGTCGACCCGTCCGTGGCGAACATCTCGACGTGCGACGAGGCGGACCTGACGGGGGCCACCCCGAGCCAGACGCCCGACTACTACGACCTCTGCCGCTGGAAAACCCAGAACGTCACAGTGAGGGACAACACGTTCAATTTCACCGAAGCAAACGTTCCCGGCTGCAACGGGTCGACGAACAGCTGCGGCGAGAACGGCGTGTTCAGTCAGTACGGGACGAGCCCGAGCTGGTCACCGTACATGGGCACCGTCATCGAGACGGCCATCACGACCGAGCAGAACAACGTCTTCTCGGACAACACCTACTCGGGCGCGTGGTCGTTCATGTATGCCAACCAGAGCGGGATCATGACCTTCGCCGAGTGGCAGGCGGCCGGGCAGGACGCCGGGAGCACGAGCTCCTGATCCTCTCGAGCGAGGATCACCGACCGGAGCCGGTGCCGTCCCTCCCCAGCTCGTCCAGCCCGACCGCCCGCAGCAACGTCCGTTCGTCCACCTTGTTGGAGCCGGTGAGGGGGAAGTCCGCCACGATCTCGATGACGTCGGGGAGCATGGTCGCCGGCAGGACGGCGCGGACTGCGTGGCGCAGCTCCGGGCCCGTGACCGGGACGATCGGTACGACAAAGGCGGCGATGCCCACCTCGCCGCCCCCCTTGTCGAAGGTGACGCAATGCGCCTTCGAGATGCTGCTCTGACTCGTCAAGGCAGCGCTGATCTCCACGAGGGAGATGCGAAGGCCGCTGCGCTTGAGGATGCGCTCAGCCCGGTCGACGTAGTGATAGCAGCCCGACTCGCCGCGGAAGACCAGGTCACGGGTCCTGTACACGGTCTCTCCGGGAACGACGTCGCGGCGCATCACCTCGGCCGTGAGGGCAGGCTCGCGCCAGTAGCCGATCATGAGATGCGTCCCACCGATGTACAGCTCCCCCACCTCACCCGGTCGGTCGATGATCTTGCCCTCCTCGTCGAGCACCCAGAAGCTCACTCCCGGATGCGGTCGACCGATGGGAAGCGGGTCGCCGAGGGCCACCACCTCGGGGGTCACCTCGTGGGTGGTCACAGCGATCGTCGTCTCCGTCGGCCCGTAGCGGTTGAAGACGCGAAGTCCCGGCACCGCCGCCCAGAGCCGCTCGAGATCGGCGGCGAGGAGGGCGTCCCCCCCGAAGGCGATCGTCCGAAGCCTCGTGTCCGCGAGCTCTCGCAGGTGAGGGTCGGGCAGCAGCAGCCGCAGATAGGTCGGAGACGTGCTCGTGTGGGTCACCTGCTCGCTCGCCACCATGCGGAAGAACTGCCGGGGGAGCATGAGAGCCTCGCGTCGCGGGATCACGAGCGACCCCCCAGCCACGGGCGTGGGGAAGAGCGTGCCGTAGGAGCCGTCGAAGTGGAACGAGGACACGCAGAGAGCGCGCGTCGTCTCGTCGAGCTCGAGCAACTCTGCGGCCACGACAACCGAGCTCAGAAACGCTCGATGACCGATCAGCACCCCCTTCGGCAGTGCGGTCGTACCCGAGGTGTAGATGCAGTACGCCGCCCGGTCTTCGTCGTGGGCTCGCGGAGGTGGGGCGCTGCCAGGTCGGCTGATGG
>DASPSK010000419.1:0-2690 GCA_035623975.1 Acidimicrobiales bacterium
GGTCGAGAGTTGCGACGAGCCCACTGGCGAGTTCAGCCCGCCGAGGTCGTTCGTATAGACGTCTCGCATGGCGAGGATGCGCCCGTCAGCGGTGGCAGCGATGGCGTAGTCGTGCACGGATTCGCGGGCATGGGTGGAGGCGCGGAAATGCTCGTTGCGATCCTCCACATAGCGAACCGGACGGTTGAGCGAGATCGAGTGCAAGCTGGCGAGGATGTCCTCCGGGTAGGCCCCGATCTTCAGCCCGAACCCGCCGCCTACGTCGGTGGCGATGACCCGGACGTCGCTCTCCTCGAGACGCAGCGTCTCCGCGAGCTGCTTGCGGACGAGATGCAGTGACTGGGTCGACGTGTAGACGGTGAGCTCGCGGGCACCGGGTTGCCAGCACGCCAGCACGGCTCGCGGCTCCATCGGAAGGGCGGTCACCCGGTTCACGTAGAAGCGTCCCTCCACGACAACGTCCGCCTCAGCAAAGCGCCCCACCACGTCGCCGGCACCTTCGGGGTTGCGCACGAGAAGGTTCGACTCGAGGACGGACGGCTGCAAGACGGGGGCGCCGTCTCGCATCGCCGCTGCCACATCGGCCACGTGTGGCAACGGCTCGTAGTCCACCCTCACCAGCTCGACGGCATCCTCGGCAAGGTGGCGGCTCGTCGCCACCACGGTGAAGACAGGCTGGCCTTCGTACACGGCGACGCCCTGTGCGAGGGCGAAGTGCGGGATCTGCGGAGCACCCGGGACCGGTCGGAGAATACCGATCGCTCCGGATCGACCGGCAACCTCGGGTCCTGTCAATACCTGTAGCACACCGTCGGCGGCGACCGCCGGCGAGGTGTCGATGGCGGCGATCTTGGCGTGAGGGAAGGGGCAGCGCCCGACAGCCATCTCGACGACGTTGGACGGGTCGACGTCGGCGGTGAAGTGTCCGGCCCCTTTGAGCAGACGACCGTCCTCCTTCCTCGGGACGGTGGTGCCGACCACCTTCGGCGTTTCGGTCAGCCGCTCGATGATCCCCGCGCTCGTCATCGCCTCCGTCATTCCTCTTCTGAACGATCGATCCGCATCTTGGCGAAGCAGAGTCTATCGGGACGGTCGCCAGCCCGCCCAAATCGGGCGCAAAATCGAGGTACCTTGTCACCTGGGCTCAGTTGCGCGGCAAGGGCGGTCCCGGATAGTATGCGGTCTTCCCCGTTCTCTGCTTCGGGCTCTGTCTTAGTGTCCGGATCAACGAGTGACGGCACGACGCCAGGAGGCACATGTGAGTGCACGGCCATCGTTCACCAACCCGTACGATATCGAGGCGCCGCCCGGAGCCGAGGGCTGGGAGTCGATGTACCCGTCGTACCTGTTGTTCGGCGAGGAGACTCGGGCTCGCGACGAGGGCAAGCTGTGGTTCTTCGACGGGATGCACAACCCCGAGCCTGTGTACCCGTTCGACCTCATGATGCCGGAAAGCTGGCTCGTCTCGCTCAACCAGTACACGACGCGGGTCTGGCGGATCCCCACGGCGCTCGGGATCGAGCACCGCCTGTGCAACGGGTACCTGTTCGTGAGCCCCAACTCGATCGAGGATGCCGCCGAGACTGCCAGGCGAGAGCCGACGTTCCTCGAGCGTGCCGGCCATTACTTCGAGAACTGGGATGATATCTACGACAACTGGGTGCTAAAGGTCACCGACGCGATTGAGCGCTTGAAGGCGATGTCGTTCGAACCTCTCGCCGAGGTGGAACCAATCGGCACAGTGCTGGAACATCGGGGGACGACAACCGCATTTAACCTTCTCCAGGACTACAGCCGGCTGTTGGAGAACATGCACGAGGTGGCCTACTACCACTTCGAGTTGCTTGTACTTGCATACGGCGCATATCTCACGTTTGTCGAGTACTGCAAAGAGAAATTTCCGGCGATCACCGACGACCTGGCCGCCCGGATGGTGGCTGGCATCGACGTCATCCTGTACCGGCCCGACGGCGAGCTGCGCAAGCTCGCCGTCCGGGCGGTCGAGCTCGGGCTAACCGCGGCGTTCAAGGCGCCGGGTGGCCCGGACGAGGTCATCGCTCGCTTGAGCGAGTCCGAGGCCGGTAAGCAGTGGCTGGAGGAGCTCGAGGCGGTCAAAGATCCGTGGTTTTACTACTCGACTGGTGCCGGCTACTGCCACGCCAATCGCGCCTGGATCGATGACATGACCCCGCCATTCTCCGCCCTGCGTGACTATGTCGGGCGCGCCGAGCGGGGAGAGAACCTGGAACGCCCGCTCGAGCGCTTGCGGGAGGAGCGCGAGCGCCTGGCGGAGCGCTATCGCCAGCTGCTCGACGACGACGAGGCGGCCCATTTCGACAGCCTCCTCGGACTCTCGCGTCAGGTGTTCCCCCTCGTCGAGAACCACAACTTCTACGTCGAGCACTGGCACCACACGACCTTCTTCAACAAGGTGAGAGAGCTCGGAGCCGCCATGGTGGCGATGGGCATGCTCCAGCAGGACGACGACATCTTCTTCCTGCACCGGTATGAGGTGTACTCCCTCATCTACGAGGCGGAGGCCAAGTGGGCGCTCGAGACGCCCACGCGGGGGGAGCAGACGTGGCCGAAGCTGATCAAGCGGCGGCGCGAGATCTACGCGGCGCTCGAGAAGTGGAAGCCGCCATCGGCCCTCGGCACGCCACCCGAGGTCATCACCGACCCCATCTCAG
>DASPSK010000436.1:0-9625 GCA_035623975.1 Acidimicrobiales bacterium
GATGATGCCGCGGTCGACTCGGTCGAGCTCGAGGTCGACGGGGCCCGACGCCGTTGGGAGCGGCCCGACCTCGGCCGGGGCGCGCCGCACGCTCACGTCCTCGCCGCCCTTCGATCGGGCCCGGGCTTCGAGGCGGGCAAGTACCAGAAGCCGGCGCGCTGGCCGTCGTCGACCTCGAGGGTTGTCCCGTTCACGAAGGACGCCTCGCTCGGAGCGAGGAAGACGAGGACGTTCGCCTGCTCCTCGGGGGCGGAGAAGCGTTCGAGGGGAATCCGTTGACGGTACTGCGGCGCGAGCTCCTTGGTGAGCTCGCTCCCGGTCATCTCCGTCACGGTCCCGCCCTGCCCGTCACCCTGCCAAGCGCGTGGTGTCACGCCGTGAGAGTACGGTGCACGAGCTGCTGGAAGTGCTGGATGAGCCGCTCGGAGTCGAGGAGGAGGCGGCCCCTCGGCACGCGGCCCGACCGCATGCCCCGCTGCACCGACTCCACGAGACGCCGGTCCTCGGCACCCACGAGCACGTTGAACTCCCTCATGTCGTGGATCGTCTCGGGGGAGGCGTCCTCACCGAAGAGGTACTCCGAGATGACGACCGTGTGCTGCGGCCCCTTCGGGACGAAGTAGAGCGCCATCAAGTTCGTCGGGCCCGGGTTCTGCACGAGCGTGAAGTTCGGCCAGAGGAAGGCGAACTGCGCAGCCGACACCGAGCCGGACGGGTCGTAGGGGAGCTCGGGCCGACGCCCGTTCGGCCACAGGCGCAGCCCCGTGGTCGCCCGCGACCACCACTCGCCCGCCTCGAGCCGGTAGTCGTCCGGGCCGACCTCCATGACGCGGCTGAAGCTCGGGTGCGCCACCGGGCAGTGGTAGCACTCGTCGAAGTTCTCCACGACGATCTTCCAGTTGGCCTCCACCTCCCACTCGCTGCGCTCGAGCAGGCGGACGGTGCTGAAGTCGACGCCCTCGGCGGCCATGAGCGACGGCAGCTCTCCGAGCTGCTCACTGAGGGAAGCGCCGGCGGCGGAGACGTTGGCGAAGACGAGAGGCCCCCAGGTCTCCACCCTCACGCGCTCGAGACAGAAGTCCCCGGCGTCGAAACCGTTCTCCCGCTCGGAACGGGGCGCCGACATGAGCCGCCCGTCCAGGTCGTAGGTCCAGGCGTGGTAGTGGCACTGCAGGGTGTTGCGATGTCCCGAGCCCTGCACGACCTCGGCGCACCGGTGCAGGCAGACGTTGACGAAGCCGGCGAGCTCCCCCGCCTTGTTGCGCACGACGACGACGGGGATG
This sequence comes from Acidimicrobiales bacterium, assembly GCA_035623975.1. GTDB lineage: Bacteria > Actinomycetota > Acidimicrobiia > Acidimicrobiales > Bog-793 > JAKACA01. The sequence continues at coordinate 1,284 of DASPSK010000436.1, forward strand.
CGCCCGATCTGGGTCGTGACGAAATCGCCGGGTCGCTCGAGCGACGAGGTGTGGCAGACGTACTGCCAGCTGCGTTCGAAGATGCGCTCGCCCTCGAGGGCGAAGATGTCCTCGTCCACGTACCAGTCGGCAGGCAGGGTCCAGCCTGCCGAGATCGCTTCACTCAGTTCGTCGGTCTGCGTCATGGATCACCTCAGGTCTCGTCGGGTCTGCATGCTGATTGCGTAACAATAGACGTAAAGATCTACGCAATACGTGCTGGATGTGGGGACACGCTAGCGGCTCGCGGAAGACGGTGTTGTTGACAATCTTGTTGCGAAGACCTACCGTCGGCCAACCAAGCTGCTCCAGGGGGGGTTGGAGATGGATCAAGAGCGGTCATCGTCAGGGCGGGGGATCACGTCCATCAGAGAGTTCTCGCGTCGCGACTTCCTCCGCTACAGCGGAGGCGCCGTCCTGCTCGGAGCCGCCGGTGGCTCGCTCGCCGCCTGCGGCAGCTCGTCCACCTCGACGACGAGCTCGAGCCCGTCGAGCTCCGCCGGCAAGCCGAAGCGCGGGGGCACGCTCACCGCCGGGCTGACCGGGGGCGACTCGTCCGACACCATCGACGGCCAGCAAGGCGTCAACAACGTCGACTTCTCCCGCATCGTCAGCCTCTACGACGCCCTCGTCATCTGGGACCTGAACTGCCAGCCGCAGCTCTCCCTCGCCGAGTCGATCGAGCCGAACAAGGACTTCACCCTCTGGACGATCAAGCTGCGGCCGGGCATCGTCTTCCACAACGGCAAGCCGCTCACGGCCGACGACGTCATCTACAGCTACCAGCGCGTCGTCAGCAACGACTACGGCGGCGCCTCCTCCCTCGCCCCCTGCGACATCAAGAGCATGAAGAAGGTCGACGACCTCACCGTGCAGATCCCGTGCTTCACGCCCTTCGCCACGTTCGTCTCGTCGATCATCGGCTACTACTACTACCTGAGCATCCTCCCGGTCGGCTGGACCAAGGCGAACCCCGTCGGCACCGGGCCGTTCAAGTACGAGAAGTTCGAGCCCGGCGTCTCGAGCACGTTCACGGCGAACACGAACTACTGGCAGAACGGCGAGGACGGCAAGCCGCTCCCCTACGTCGACGCCGTCATCATCGAGGACTACTCGAGCGAGACGACGCAGGTGAGCGCCCTCCAGTCGAACGAGGTGCAGCTCGTCAACCTGCTCTCGTCCACCTCCATCCCAACCGTGCAGGGCTTCGCCAACGTCCTCATCGCCGAGGCCGGCGGCATGACGCCCTTCACCATGCGGATCGACCAGGCACCCTTCAGCGACCAGAACCTCCGCCTCGGCCTCCGCTGGGCCGTGAACCGCCAGGAGATGCTCGACCTCGTCTTTGCCGGTCACGGCAAGCTCGGCAACGACATCTTCTCGCCCTTCGACCCGGAGTACGACACGTCCATCCCCCAGCGCGAGCAGGATCTCGACCAGGCGAAGTACTACCTGAACAAGGCGGGCGTGCTCGGCCAGACGCTCACGATGCAGACGGCCGACATCGCCCAGGGGACGCTCAAGGTGGCCCAGGTGATGCAGGAACAGCTCGCCCAGACGGGCCTGCTCAACATCTCCCTCGACGAGGTGACGGTCACGTCGTTCTACGGCAAGCAGTACCTGTCGTGGACCTTCGCCCAGGACTACTGGTACTACGCCGCCTACCTGCCGCAGGTGTCGGAGGCGACGCTGTGGGACTCGCCCTTCAACGAGACGCACTTCGCCAGCCCGAAGTCCAACCCGCTCCCCCCGCATATCGGCGAGCAGTACATCAACTACTACAACCAGGCCGTCTCGACCTCGGACGTGACCGTGCGCACCGAGATCGCCCACGAGATGCAGATGATCGACTACAACTACGGCGGCTACATCATCCCCTACTTCCCCCCGGTCATCGACGGCTATGCCAAGAACATCGGGGGCGTCACGCCCAGCCTGACGGGCTTGTCGCTCTCGAACTACGGCTTCCAGCGGTTCTGGTTCACCTGAGCCTGCGTGGCGGAATCCCGCCCGAGCCGGAGACGGTTGTGGGCGTTGCCGTGCGGCCGCGAGCGGGCGCCCGCATCGCTGCTCGATCCCCTCGGCGACGCTGAGCGCCCCGCCGTCTTCCTCCCCTATTTCCTCTACGTCATCGAGACGCCGGCCGGCGTCGTCCTGTTCGACTGCGGCGCCCATGCTGACTTCGCCCGCCCGAGATCGCCCCGCCAGGCGACGACCGGGTCCTCGCAGGTCATGGTCGGCCCGGACGATGACCTGGGGAGCGTCCTCGGCCGTCTCGGCCTCTCTCCCGCCGCCGTCGACCTCGTCGTCTGTTCCCATCTTCACTACGACCACTGCGGCGGGCTCGCCCAGCTCCCCTCCGCGGAGGTGTACGCAGGCCGAGCGGAGCTGGCCTTCGCAGCCGCCCCGGGCCCCGACCAGGCCGATGCCTACTCCGAGGCCGACTTCACCTGCGTCTCGCCCGCGCGCTGGCGGCTGATCGACGGGGAGCAGGATCTCCTCGGGGACGGCTCGCTCGTCATCGTGCCGACGCCCGGCCACACCCCCGGACACCTCGCCCTCCTCGTGGGTCTCCCGCACCACACCCTCGTGCTCGCCGGCGACGCCGCCTACGACCTCGAGGCCATCCGGCGGCGGCGCCTGCCCGGCTTCCTCTTCGACGCCGACGCCGTCGTGACGAGCTGGGAGAAGCTGGAGGAGCTCGAGCGAACCGAGGGCGCCGAGATCATCCTCACCCACGAGGTGCAGCCGGGCGCACGCGTGGGGCCGGCCGCCTGCTACGACTGAACGACCCCGAAGGCCCCAGCGGCTCAGGCGAGCGAGGCAGCCCCGGCCGGCTCGGGGGGCGCCGCCCAGGTGCCGGCACGCCCGAGCTTGGGGACGTCCTCCATGAGGCGGATCGTGTAGGCCTCTTTGGGGTGCTCGAGCACCTCGTCGACCGTGCCGGACTCGACCATGCGGCCCTCGCAGAGCACGACGGCGTCCTGGGCGATGCTGCGCACGAGGGCGAGGTTGTGGGTGATGAAGATCATCGCCAGGTGGTGCTCGCTCTGCAGACGCCGGAGCAGCTCGACGATGATGGCCTGCACCGAGACGTCGAGCGCCGAGGTGACCTCGTCGCAGACGAGCAGATCCGGGTCGACGACGAGCGCCCGGGCGATGGCGACACGCTGGCGCTCGCCTCCCGAGAGCTGGTCGGGGTAGCGGTTGAAGAAGTCGGCTCCGAGGGAGACGTTCTCGAGGACCCGCTGCACCTTCTCCGAACGCTCGCCATGGGAGAGGTCGAAGAAGTGCTCGAGGGGCTGGGAGACGATCTGGCCGATCGTCTTGCGAGGGTTGAGCGAGGTGTAGGGGTTCTGGAAGATGTACTGCACCCGCTGCAGGAGCTCTTTCGGGCGGCGCCGGGCCTTGGCGGAGAGCTGGGCGCCCTCGAAGGTCATCTCGCCCGTCCAGTTCTGGTGGAGACCGACGATGCAGCGGGCCAGCGTCGTCTTGCCGGAGCCGGACTCCCCCACGACCGCCAGGCACGACTCCGGCATGACATCGAGGTTGATGTCGGAGAGCACCTGGACCGAGCCGTAGCGCACGAGCACGTCGCGCAAGGTGAGGACGGGCGTGCGGGTGCCGTCGCCGGCCGCCGGGGGCGCCACGACCTCGGCTCGCACCCGCTCCCGTTCCTCGATCTCGGCCGCCCGCAGGCACCGCACGGAGCGGCCGGCCACGGTCACGGGCTCGGGCGTCGTCGTGCGGCACTCGTCGACGACGAACGAGCAGCGAGGGGCGAACGAGCAGCCCTGCGGACGGCGACCCGGTCGGGGAGGCTGCCCGTCGATCCCGACGAGCACCTCGGCCCGGTCCGGCGAGGGAACGGCCGCCAGCAGGCCGCGTGAGTACGGGTGCACCGGGAACCCGAAGACCTGTTGCGTCGTCCCGAGCTCGATGACCCTGCCGGCGTACATGACGGCCACGTCGGCCACGAGGCCGCCCACGACGGCAAGGTCGTGGCTCACGTAGACGGCGGCCACCCCGTAGGTGTTGCAGAGGGAGCGCACGGTGTCGAGCACGTGACGCTGCGTCGTCACGTCGAGCCCCGTCGTCGGTTCGTCCAGCACGATGAGCGACGGCCGGCACGAGAAGGCCATGGCGATGGCGACCCGCTGCTGCTGGCCTCCGGAGAGCTGGTGGGGGTAACGGCGGAGCATCGCCGGGCTGGCATCGATGTGTGCCTCGGCCATGACCTGGGCGACGCGCTCGTCGATGTCCTCGCTCGTGCCCGGATGCACCTCGAGGGCCTCTTTCAACTGTGACCCGATGCGCAGCGTCGGGTTGAGGGAAGCAGAGGGGTCCTGGGGCACGTAGGCCACCTTGGCGCCGCGGAGAGCTTCGAGCTGCCGGCCGTCGAGAGAGAGGACGTCGGTCCCGTCGAGCAGGACGGAGCCGTGGCTGATGACGAGGCCCCGGCGGGCGTGACCGAGAAGGGCGAGGGCCACGGTCGTCTTGCCCGAGCCCGACTCGCCCACGAGCCCGAGCACTTCGCCGGCACGCACCGAGAAGGAGACTTTGCTGACGACGTCCGGGCCGGCGTCTCCGAGGCGTATCTGCAGGTCCTTCACCTCGAGGCGGACCGGGTGACCCCGTCCCGCCTCGGCCACGGGCGCCTCAGCGACCGGAGCGGCCCTGTTGCCATCGCTCAGGGTGCTCACGCTGCCTGCACCCCGATGTTGTCGAGGAGGGCGGCCTCCTCGGGCTTGCGGTCGACCCCGATGGCCACGCGGGCGATGGCGTCCGTGAAGGTGTTCGTGCCGATCGTGAGCAGGGCGATGAGGGTGGCGGGAACCACGACGGACCAGAGGTTGGCGGCCGGGGCGAGCCCGAGCTGGTTCAAGCCGATGTCGGTCCCCCAGTTCGGGAGTGGAGGTGGCGGCCCGAAGGTGAGATAGGACAGCCCGGCCATGATCACGATCGAGTACGTGAGCCGAAGCCCGGCCTCGACCATGATGGGCGAGATGAGGTTCGGGAGGATCTCCTTGCGCATGACGGTGGACGATCGCATGCCCTGCAACTCGACGGCTTTGACGAAGTCGCGCTCGGAGACGTCCAGGGTGGCCGAGCGCAGCACGCGGGCGCAGGCCGGCGCGTGCGAGAAGCCGACGGCGAGCACGATGAGCCACAGCTTCGGGCCGAGGATGCTCACGAGCAGGAGGGCGAACACGAGCTGGGGGAAGGCCAGGATGACGTCGACGGTCCGCATGATGAGGCCGTCGGCCCGCCCACGCAGGTAGGCGGCCGAGATGCCCGCCGTCGCCCCGACGATGAGGCCGAAGACGGTGGCCAAGAGCGCCATGACGAGCAGCTCCCAGCCGCCGTCGAGCGTGCGGGAGAGGACGTCTCGACCGAGGTAGTCCGTGCCGAGGAGGAATTGCCCGGACGGCTTGGCAAAGGGGATGCCGACGAAGGCATCCGGGTTGTAGGGCGCCACGGACGGGCCGATGGCCGCCAGCAGCACGATGAGGGTGGTGAGCGTGAGCCCGACGGCGCCCCTCGGCGTGCGGACGGCCTGCCCGAGGATGCTCAGCCACTGATGACGCCGCAGCTTGGCGACCGGGGCGCTCGCGACCAGGGGGACGGCAGGGGTGAGGGCGGCCATGGCTAACGGGCGATCCGGCGCCGGGGCGTGGCGAGGAGGGCGACCACGTCGGAGAGGATGTTCATGAAGACGTAGAAGGCGGCAAGGATGAGCACGATGAGCTGGATCTCGGGGATGTCGCGGTTCTGCACGGCGAAGTAGAGCCCCTGGCCGATCCCGGGGTAGCCGAAGACGACCTCCACGATGACGATGCCGCCGGCGAGATAGAGGAAGTTGAGCCCCACGACCTGAATCGTCGGGGCGATGGCGTTCGGGAGGGCGTGCTTGATCACGAGGCGGCGGGCGCGCACGCCCTTGAGGCGCGCCATCTCGACGTACTCGGACTCGAGGGCCTCCACCATGGCCGCCCGCATCATCCGGTAGATGTACGGGATGATCACGATGACGAGGGTGGCGACCGGCAGGATGAGCAGCTTCGGTGAGTTCCAGAAGTACGTCCCGGCCGGGAGGAAGGAGACGGCGGGCAGGAGGTGGAAGACGTCGGTCGAGAAGAGGATGACGAGCCCGATCCCGACGACGAACTCCGGCAGGGACGTGACGGCGAGCGCCACGACGGAGGAGAGGTGGTCGAACCAGCCGTCCTTGCGAAGCGCCGCCATGGCTCCGAAGGCGACGCCGAGCAAGGTCCCGAGAAAGCCGGCGATGAACACGAGGGCCGAGGAGTCGACGAGTCTCGGCTCGATCTGACCCCAGACGGGCAGGCCGTTGGCGAGGGACGTCCCGAGCCGGCCCTGGAAGAGGCCGGATAGCCAGACCCAGTACTGGTCGATGGCCGGCCGGTTGAGGTGCAGCTGCTGCTCGAGCAGATGGAGGCGGCCGGGCGTAGCGGAGCGGCCGAGCACCGAGTAGGCGGCATTCCCGGGCAAGGTCTGCGTGGCCACGAAGATGACGATGGAGACGACGAAGAGCGTCACGATGCCGGCGAGCGAGCGCCGGGCGACGAGGTTCAAGATGGGGTGCGCCACCCGCCAGGGCGTGGGGGCAGCCGGAGCGGCGGGCGGGGACGCCGCCGCCGGGGCCGGCGCGGTGGCTACAGCCACGTCGAGCCGAGCGCCCGTGACATGGGATCTCGAGTACCTGTCACCTCGCCGTTCCCTCCCCCCGGCCCCGTCACGGGACTGCGTGCACTGCGTCGAAACCGGTCGCGGGCGACCGGTTGAGAGAGCATTGTAGATCCCCCGGTCGCAAAGTTCACCCTCGGTGGACGGTGTTGCCGGCGCGTCCGGCCCACCCGGGCAAGGGCTCCCCGTTGCGGACCTGAAGGTGACCACCTAGAGTCAACAACGTTCACTGACAAGGGACATTGGGGGGCCGCCCGGACAGGACGAGGTACAAGCGAGGTCGCGGTAGCCCAAGCCCGAGCGATTGCCTGACCCGACAAGATCCAGGAGGAAGCCGTGGCGCGAGACCCCAAGTACGACGTTCTCTTCGAGCCCGTCCGCATCGGGCCGAAGACCCTGCGGAACCGCTTCTACCAGGTACCTCACTGCATCGGAGCCGGGTCGGAGAAGCCGGGCATGCAGGCTTACCACCGCGGCATCAAGGCCGAAGGCGGCTGGGCAGCCTGTTGCACGGAGTACTGCTCCATCAGTCCCGAGTCGGACGACACGATGCGGGTGTCGGCGAGAATTTGGGACGACGGCGACATCCAGAACCTGGCCGCCATGTGCGACCGGCTCCACCAGTACGGGGCGCTCGCCGGCATCGAGCTGTGGTACGGCGGGCCGCACGCCCCCTGCCACGAATCCCGCGACACGCCGCGGGGGCCCTCGCAGATCGCCTCGGAATTCGAGTCGAACATCTACCCGCGCTATGCCGACAAGGACGACATCCAACTGCTGCAGAAGTACTACGTGGACGCCGCCATCCGCTCGCGGGAGGCGGGTTTCGACATCATCTACGTGTACGGGGCTCACAGCTACCTGCCCTTGCAGTTCCTCTCGCCCTGGGCGAACAAGCGGACCGACGAGTACGGGGGCTCGTTCGAGAACCGCGCCCGCTTCTGGAAGGAGAGCCTCGAGAAGGTGCGGGAGGCCGTCGGGGACACGTGCGCCATCGCCTCGCGCTTTGCCGTCGACTCCCTCTACGGCCCCGCCGGCGTCGAGCTCGAGAAGGACGGCATCCGCTTCGTCGAGTACGTCGACGACCTCGTCGACCTCTGGGATCTCACCGTCGGTGACATCGCCGAGTGGGGGCAGAACGCCGGCCCGTCCCGTTTCTTCGAGGAGAACCACGAGAAGCCCTACACCGGACGGATCAAGCCCGGCAACCACACTGACAAGCCCGTCGTCGGTGTCGGCCGCATCGTGAGCCCCGACACGATGGTCGCCATCATCAACTCGGGTCAGTTCGACATCATCGGAGCCGCTCGCCCCTCCATCTCGGACCCGTTCCTGCCCCGCAAGATCGAGGAAGGCCGTCTCGACGACATCCGCGAGTGCATCGGGTGCAACCAGTGCATCTCCCGCTGGGAGATCGGCGGCCCGCCGATGGTCTGCACCCAGAACGCCACCGCCGGCGAGGAGTACCGCAGAGGCTGGCACCCGGAGAAGTTCCACAAGGCCGCCAACGCCGACAAGGGCGTCCTCGTCGTCGGCGCCGGGCCGGCGGGCATGGAGTGCGCCATGATCCTCGGCAAGCGTGAGATGTCCGCCGT
>DASPSK010000441.1:0-2721 GCA_035623975.1 Acidimicrobiales bacterium
AAGCAGATACGCGTCAAGGATCTCATTCTCGTGAACCACAGCGGAGACGTGGTCGACGGCAACTGGCCGGTGAACAGCGCTGCCTTCGTGATCCACTCGCAGATTCACGCCGCTCGCACCGATATCGTGTCGGCCGCGCATGCCCATTCCGTGCACGGCAAGGCGTGGTCGTCGCTACGTCGTGCCCTGGATCCGCTCACTCAGGACTCCTGCGCGTTCTACGGCGACCATGCGGTGTTCGACGACTACACCGGGGTCGTGATCGACATAGAGGAGAGCAAGCGCATCGCGCACGCCCTCGACGACTACAAGGCAGCGATCCTCGCCAACCACGGCCTGCTGACCGTGGGGCACACGGTGGACGAGGCCGCATGGTGGTTCATCACGATGGAGCGCACCTGCCAGGCGCAATTGCTGGCCGAAGCCGCGGGCAAACCCGTCCTGATCGACAAGGACCAGGCATCCAAGACCGCCGGCCAAGTCGGCAACCACGTCGCCGGGTGGTTCTCGTTTCAGCCGCTCTACGACTGGATCGTCGCGCAACAGCCGGACCTGCTAGAGGAGTAGCGCCGAGTGGCCCGCCCAGCTCAGCCTCGGGGCCGGTGTGCCAGGAACGCGGCGGACCATTCGGTCAGATCGCCCGGAACGAAGTAGCCGGTCTCGTCGTTGATCGCCGGCCAGTTCCCGGCCACGTCCTCGACCGACGGCCTCGCTCCTGCATGGACGTAACCGCGTGTCGAAGCGACGAAGATGCGGGCGAAGCGCCCCGCCCCGGCCTCGTAGATCTCACCTGTGACCGGACAGGCCTCGTGCGCGAGGAAGGCGACCATGGGCGCGACGAGATCGGGTGACATGTGCCGGTCGCGTTCCTCCTCACTCTCGTGGTCCGTCTCGGTGCTACGACGGCCCGCCATTCGCGTGAACGCGGCGGGTGCGATGAGGTTGACCTTGATGTTGTTTTCGACGCCTGCGGTGGCGAGACTGCGGGCGAGCCCTATCACCGCGCCCTTGGCGGTGGCGTACGAGGTGTTGTTGGGCAACCCGAATACGCCTGAGGAGGTGGTCATCACGACTCTGCCGCAGTTTCGTTCGGCCATGTGCGGCCATGCGGCACGGGTGGTGTTGAACGAACCGGCGACGTGCACCGCCAGATGACGCGCCAAGTTCTCCTCGTCGGCTTCCGGGAAGACCGCCCACCTGATTATCCCGGCGTTGTTGACGAGGACGTCGAGGCGCCCGAAACGCTCGATCGCCGTGTCGACGAGCGTCTGCGCACCTGAAACCTTGCCGACGTCGCTGCAGTCGGCGATCGCTGCTCCGCCCCTCGCTGCGATCTCGTCCGCGACCTTGAAGGCAGGCCCTCTGTCGGATCCCTCGCCATCCATCGAGCCACCGAGGTCGTTGACGACGACATGGGCGCCTCTCTCGGCGAGCAGATGCGCATATGCACGGCCGATGCCGCGTCCGGCACCTGTGATCACTGCGACGCGCCCGTCGAACCTGTATTCGTTCATTCCACGACCCTTCGCACTGGCTGGCGTCGAGAGACTGCCAACTTCGGAGATGGAGCCCGCTTTGCGCAAGGTTCCTCGTGCAGAAAGGTGTCGGACCCTATCGAGAGCTCACGCGGCGCGCGCAGGCTCGAGCCCGAGGAGCCGGCCCAGCGTCGTCCCGATCATCGCGGCCCGCTCAGCGGCGGGGACCCCGGCGAACTGTGTGGCGATGAGCTCGCGGCTGCCTCGGAAGGTCCCCTCGGCGTGTGGATAGTCGTTGCCCCATACGATGCTCGACACTCCCGTGATGTGCCGGCATGCGACGGCGACCGGGTCGTCCTGGAACGACACGTGGAACTGGCGCCGGATGTACTCACTCGGCTTGAGGGAGTACGGCCACTTCTCGTTCAGGCGAAACAGCTGCGCCATGTTGGGCTGGTCGCTCGCCGGACGGGAGTCGTCCCAGTAGCCGAGCCACCAGTCGGCATCCTGGCCGGTGCCCGTGATCCAGCACTTGTCCATGGCGCCGACCAGCGACGCGAGCCAGTGGGCATTGAACTCGATCAGCGCGAAATGCAGATCGGGGTAGCGCTCGGCAACACCGCCGCCGATGAGCTCGCAGATCACCTGCTGGGGGACGATCGTGCTGTAGATCGACTGGGTGATCATGCGCTTGGCCGCCGACTTCTCGGTCAACGGGAGATTGACCTGTTCGGCCAACTGCATGACCACCTTCAGCGTCGTCGAGGCCGGATCGTCGACCTTCACTCCTCCGGTCTGGGTGTGGAAGAAGACGTGCAGGCCGCTCGACTGGGCCGCCGCCCACACCGGATCGAACTCCCTCGAGAAGTACGGCTTGGGCGGTGTCGCCGGCAGCAGTACGGCCCGGAATCCGGCGGCCGCCACCCGTTCGATCTCGTCCACGGCGTCGTCCACGTCGGTGATCGGCACCGGCGCGGTGGGGGCGATGCGGTCGAAGTAGGGGGTGAAGCGCTCGACGACATAGTCGTTGTAGACCCGGGCATGGGCCATGGAGAGCTCGTGGTCGTCGGAGTACAGACCGAACGGGGAGAGATTCGGATGCATCACCGCCACGTCGACTCCGTCGAGTTCCATGTCCTCCAGGATCATCTCGGGGTCGCCCTCGGGCATGCGGCCGCCGGTCTGGCGGTATCGGGAGATGGTCCAGCCCTCGAAGCCCGGCGTGTGAAGCCGTCGGAACACCCGG
>DASPSK010000453.1:0-9917 GCA_035623975.1 Acidimicrobiales bacterium
GATGATGATCGGCTCGGCGAGGATCCGGGCGGCGAACGTCACCCACCAAGGGCCGACGGTCGGCTATCGCATCGAAGAGCTCGGGCGAGTGCTCGTCTACCTCCCCGATCACGAGCCGGCGCTCGGCACTGACCTCTTCAAGCTGCCCGCAGCCTGGATGAGCGGGTACGGCATCGCGCAGGAGGCGGACGTACTGCTGCACGACGCGCAATATCGCGATCACGAGTACGACACCCATGTCGGTTGGGGCCACTCGGCCATCGCGGCAACGATGGAGTTCGCCCACAAGGCCGCCGTCGACAACCTTGTTCTCTTTCATCACGATCCGTATCACACCGACAGTGAGCTCGAAGAGCTGCTCGTCGAGGCCAGACGGAAATGGCCCGGAATGGAGGAGCGTGTCTGCCTTGCCTATGAGGGCATGACGATCGTGCTCGACTGACCCGGCGGTTTCGTGGAGCTACAGCCAGCTCACAGCCGGGTGGTGCTGGTCGCAGGAGCTGCCCAGAATGCGCCCGGTCCTGTCAGTGACCCGACTGCTCTGCAAGGAGATCGACATGGCGCGCCAGCTCTTTGATGAAGTTCGCCAAGGTGAGCAGCTCGTCCACGACCATCTCGGCGAAGTCGCCCGAGGGGATCTCCTTGATCACGATGGCGTTCTCCTCCTTGAACAGCGGTTCGGTTGCGATGTGCTCGGCTATCGCCGGGGTGATGGGGGGCAGTTGCGCGTCTGAGGTCATCGGCCCAGCGTAGGCGCACCCCCTCAGGGACAGCCCTGATCAGCGGCGTCGGGCGTTCCCGCCGAGCAAAGCTGCCCGTCGGTCTACGTGGAGGTGCCCGCCGACTCCCTGGGGTGCAGACTTGCGGCAAGGACCATCGATTTGGCGCCTCGCCGTCCTTGACCCAACCGTTGGCATCACTTCGATGCGATCCACGACTTGAGGAGTGACCATGACCGGCTCCACAACCGAGGGAATCAAGACCGTGCTGCATCCCGTGTCCGACCTGGCGGCGGCCAAGGCCGTGTATGCCGCCCTGCTCGGCGTCCCGCCTGAGCAAGACGCGCCCTACTACGTCGGCTTCGAGGCCGAGGGCCAGCACATCGGACTGGTGCCGGGCGGTGGACCACAGGGCATGACCTCGCCGGTCGCCTACTGGCACGTGCTGGACATCGAGGCGAAGCTGGCCGAGGTGACCGCTGCCGGCGCCACCGTCAAGGAGCCCGTGCGCGACGTAGGTGGCGGTCGCCTGGTGGCCACTGTCACCGACCCTGATGGCAACGTCCTCGGTCTGCTGCAGGATCGATGAGGGCCGACCCCGCTCAAATCCTTATGACTTCCTCTTGCGATAGTTAGAGTAAGCGCGCGTGGACAGCGGGTGCGGGGCCTCATGACCAAGACCCCATGACGCTGCCCGACTTCTTCATCATCGGCGTGCCCAAGGCCGGGACCACCGCCCTCCACGCGGCCCTGGCCAACCATCGCGAGCTGCTGCTCTCGAAGGTCAAGGAGCCCAAATACTTCCTCTGCGACGATCAGCGGCCGCGCCGCGAGAATGGTCCCGGCGATGCCCACAGCCGCAAGGAGTGGATCTGGAGGCGTGACCGCTACGAGGCGCTGTTCGACGGCCCACGAGGACTCTTGCGCGGTGAGAGCACGCCCTTCTACCTCTACGACACCGCCGCGCAACGCAGAATCGCCCGACTTCTGCCCGCCGCGAGGCTGATCGTCGTCGTCCGCGATCCCGTGGATCGCGCCTACTCGAACTGGTTGCACCTCTGGTCCGACGGTCTCGAACCCGTGAGCGACTTCCGCCGGGCCTGTGAGCTCGAGGACGAACGCATCCGGGCAGGGTGGGGCCGCTTCTGGCACTACCGTCGAGTCGGCCTCTACGGCAATCAGCTCGAACGCCTGCTCGAATCGTTTCCCCGGCAGCAGATCCACGTGCTCCGCTACCGCGATGTCGTGGAGACGCCCGCTCACGCCGTCGATGAGGTCTGCGCCTTTCTGGGCGTGACCCAAGGCACCGTGCACGAGGTCCCGGCCGAGAACACCCGGGGCTATGTGGACTGGTCGACCCGGTCCCCCCTCCTCCGCTCGACGCTGCGCGTCGGAGCGTCCGCCGGCGCGTGGTTCCCACCTCAGGTGTGGCGAAAGGCGAGCGCTCCCTTGCTCCGGTCACTCCAGCGGCAGTCGGCACCGCGGCCGGAGGTGGCCCCGGAGGATCGGCGACGGCTCGTCGAGTTCTTCGAGGCCGACATCAAGAAGTTCGGCGCCCTGCTCGGTCGAGACTTCTCGGACTGGTTGGGCGACCACGGCGCCGGCGAGTTCAGCGTGCGGAAGGCCTCGCCCGGACGCTCTCATGCAGTCGGACCCACCGCATGTGTGAAGAGACCGTGGCTCCCGTCGGGCAGGCAGGCCTCGTAGTACAGCCGGAAGCGATCGTCACCGAGCGGCAGGACGGTGATGTACCGGAGCGACCCACTCCCCCAAGGTGAGACGGCGGCTGGCCCGGCCTCCAGCGGCCGGAGATCGTCAAGCGTGGGGCCGACGGCGACCCCGGTGACTTCTTCGCCGTTCTCTGTGGCGCTTGGCCGGCCGTCGTAGAACGCGATCCAATGATCCCCCCACCGGACCACATCCGCCATCCGGGCGCCACGGGCGTCCCAGCTCCCCCGGGTCCCGCGGAACTCGGTGCCGTCGAAGGACCAGCGGATGCCGTCGTCACTGCGCCCGAGGAGCGAATACATCCGATCGGTCGCATGCGGATCGCCAAGCGGATGGCAACAGGCCCAGATGAACCACGTGCCCGCCACCTCGAAGACGACCGGATCTTTGACCGCAGTGTTCTCGTCGCCGGGTAGGACCGTGATCCGTCTGGACGCATCGAAGGCGGAAGGATCGGAGGCGTCGAGTGCATCGACCCGCCAGTGGAAGCTCCGCGGAACGGCGCAGCTCACATAGAGCCTCCAGCGCCCGTCAGCCAGGCGCACGAGCGACGGACGCTCGAGGCTCTCCGCCCCGAAGTCCGCCTTGTCGAGGGTTGTCAGCGTGGTGAACTCAACCCCGTCGTCGGAGGCAGCGACGACGACGACGTAGCCTCGGTCCCCCGTGGGGCGGCGCAACCGATAGGCGAGGTAGTAGACGCCATCCGAGAGCCAGACCGACGGGGCCCCTGCCCAGCACCCAGGCCCACTCGCGGGAGGTCCCACTGCGAGGTCGGCCGAGGTGACATCCGGGAGAAGGAAGGACGGGAAGCTCTCACCGACTGCGCCGACTCGCGCCAGAAGGGTTTCGCTGGAGCGCTGGGCTGGCCGCGCGTCTTCGTTGCGCACCCTGAGCACCCTAGCCACCCGGTCCGGGGCCAAGCTCCGATGCTCGTCGGTGGCGATGGATCCGGACGGTGCTCGAGATAGGCGTTGTCTCCGCTGAAGCCATCGACTTCATCGTTCATGCCATGGTCGCACGCGACAAGTTCTTGAGGTGATTACCATGCCCCGTTCCATCCAGGACATCCTTGACCATGCTGACGAGCTCGCCAAGCGCTTCGAGGACTACGAACCTTCTCCCGCAGACGAGCGGGTAGTCGGCGAGTACCTCCTTCGCCGAGCGGCGCTTGCTCAGGCCGGCAGCGAGCACCAGATGGCTGAGGCCGTCGCCAACGCCCGGCGGGCGGGACTCTAGCGGCGTGTCGGCCAGGAACTCGGAATCTCGGCGCAGGCTGCCCAGCAACGCTACGGACCGCATCGACAACATCACGAGTTGCCCACGCCTGACCGGACGACCGCCGCAGCGAGAGAGCGCTAATTTCGTGCTCGAGCGCGTCGGTCGTTCTTCTGCGGGAGGGAGGTGCTCTCGTGGTTCCTGAGGTCCGCTACGCCAGGAGTGGTGACGTGACCATCGCCTATCAGGTCATAGGCGATGGCCCGATCGACTTCGTCATGGCGCTCCCAGCCGTGTCCCATCTCGAGGTCGAGTGGGAGGACCCTTCCTTCGCTCGCCTCTTCCAACGAGTGTCGTCGTTCTCTCGGCTCATCCTGTTCGACAAGCGCGGAGTCGGCATGTCCGACCGCATCTCCGGTGTCGCCACTCTCGAGGAGCGCATGGATGACCTACGCGCCGTCATGGACGCCGTCGGCTCGGAGAAGGCGGTCATATTCGGTGCGTCCGAGGGTGGTCCGATGGGCATGCTCTTCGCCGCCACCTTCCCAGAGCGGACGACTGCGCTGATCATCTATGGCTCCATCGTGTGGGGCGGATGGCGCGAGGACGATCCGCTCTCGCTCGAGGTTGCGCGTACCCGGGAGGCCTACGACGAACTCGTCGCCGCGGACGACGAGACCATTCGCCGCGACTGGGGGAGCTCACTTGGTTGGGAGGCGCTGAGTCCGTCGCGAGCGCACGACCCTGCGTTCACCGCCTTCCTCGAGCGCCTGCTCCGCTTCGGCTCGAGCCCATCCGCACTGATCGCGCTCAACCGGATGAACCGTGAGATCGATGTCAGTGACGTGCTGCCGGCGATCCAGGTCCCGACGCTCGTGCTGCATCGCCGGGACGACCGGATGGCGCGCGTCGAGAACGGCCGCTACCTGGCCGAGCACATACCCGGCGCCAAGTACGTCGAGCTCGACGGGTGCGACCATCTTCCGTTGGTGGAGGAGATGGATGTCGTCGTAGGGGAGATCGAGGAGTTCATCACCGGTGTGCGAAGCGGCCCCGACAGCGATCGCGTACTTGCCACCCTGTTGTTCACCGACATCGTCGGATCCACCGACCTCGCCGCCAAGCTGGGGGACAGGGTCTGGGTCGAGCTTCTCGACACTCACGACCGCACTGTTCGGGACGTCCTCAGGAGGTTCCGGGGACAGGAGGTGAACACGACAGGCGACGGTTTTCTGGCCTCCTTTGACGGCCCGGCGCGGGCGCTCCGTTGCGCTCGGTCCATCGTCGAGGCCGAACGCGAGCATCAAATCGAGATACGAGCTGGCGTGCACACTGGCGAGTGCGAGAGGCGCGGTCGCGACCTCGGCGGGCTGGCAGTCCATGTTGCGGCAAGAGTGTGCGCACTCGCGAGCGCAGGCGAAGTGCTGGCGACCGGGACTGTGAAGGATCTCGTTGCCGGATCAGGTGTCGTGTTCGGCGACAGGGGTGTTCACCAACTCAAGGGCGTCCCTGACGAGTGGCGGGTCTTCGAGGTGGAGAGCGTTTGACGACGCGCTTACCCGCCCTATCCGTTCGGCCAGCTCCTAACTCAGACTGGTGCTCGTCCGCCCGTGTGGTGATTTCGGCTGCCGTCTGGCTCGCGTGTCATTAGGGGGCACACCCCGAAGCCTGCCATCACCCGGCACAGGATCGTGGCGATCCTCAGACCGTAGAAGCGAGTTTTTGCTGCACCTCGGCAGGCGCGGTCACCACCGCTAACGGCCAGACCGAAGGGCCATCTTGGGTGTATGGTCCCGACAGCAGTGAACCATCCCCCATCTAGGAGAGAGAAACGATGAGCAACGTCGAGCTGATGCGTTCTCTGTACGAAGCATTTGCGAGAGGTGACATCCCCACAGTGCTCGGGTCCATGGCGCCGAACATCGAGTGGCGGGAGGCCGAAGGCAACCCCTACGAACCGAACGGCAATGCGTGGGTCGGGCCCGACGCGATCTTGAACAACCTGTTCGTCAAGCTCGGATCGGACTGGGACGGTTTCACAGTCCATCCGAAGGAGTTCCACGACGCCGGATCGACGGTCGTCATGGAGGGACGCTATACCGGCGTCTACAAGGAGACCGGCAAGAGCATGGACTGCCAGGTGTGCCACGTGTGGAGGATCCGTGACGGCAAGGTGGCGAGCTTCCAGCAGTTCGTGGACACAGCACAACTTCAATCGGTCATGGGAGCATAGATCGGCTTCACCGACACAGTGCTCAAGGCCGCCTCCTATGAGCGACTCACCACCTCGCACACTGCCTGTTGAGTCTCGCTTGAGCGCCACGTACGGTTAGGGGTGATGCCTGCGCGTGAGTGCGCCCGCTGTCACCAGGGAAACCCAGCGGAAGCGAACTTCTGTCTCGCTTGCGGTGCCAGCCTGCGGCAACCGTGTGAAGTCTGCGGCGCAACCCTGCCGCCGGGCGCCAAGTTCTGCCCGGAATGCGGGATATCCCTGGACAAGGAGGCGGCGCGGATACCACCGACGCCTCCAGCTCTCAGCGAGAAGATCCTCAATTCACGAGCCTCGCTCGAAGGAGAGCGGAAGCAAGTGACGGCACTCTTTTGCGACATCGTCCGTTCGACGGCGCATACGAAGCGGCTTGGGCCTGAAGGAGCCCACGAGTTGCTTCATCGCTTTTTCAAGCGCGCGGCCAACGAGATCTACCGTTACGAAGGGACGATCAATCAGTTCATGGGCGACGGTTTCTTAGCCCTCTTCGGTGCGCCCATCGCCCATGAGGATCACTGCCGTCGAGCAGTCCTCGCCGCCCTCGCGCTGCGCGCCGCTGTCGAGTCCGACACTGAACTCGCGGGTGTCCAACTGAGGCAGGGGATCAATACGGGCGAAGTCGTGATCGGCAGCATTGGCGACGACCTGCGTATGGAGTACTCGGCTTTCGGCGACACCATCATCCTGGCGGCCAGGCTGCAAGCGGCGGCCGACCCGGATGAGATCCTCGTGGCTGGCTCCTCGGCGAAGCTCGTGGGCGACTTCTTCGAGCTTGAGGACAAGGAGCCAATCCGGGTGAAGGAGAGCGAGCTCCACCCGGTACGGGTAGTGCGCGAAGCTGCCCGCCAATCGCGACTCGAGGGAACTGACAGGCGCCTCGCACCGTTCACGGGCCGGACGTCCGACCTCTCCGTGCTGACGTCAATGCGGTCCCGTGATGGGGGAGGCCACATCCTCGGGATCGTGGGTGAGCCCGGAATCGGGAAGTCCCGTCTCGTGTACGAGTTCTTGAGAACGGTGGACGATGCCATCGTGCACGAGGGAAAGTGCTTGTCCTTCGGGGCAGGTACGCCGTACCTGCCGGTCATCGACCTTCTCCGGGGAACGTGTGGCATCACCGCCAGCGACAGCAGGGCAGCCTCTGCCTCGAGGCTGAGGGATTGTTTGATCGAAGCCGGCATCGAGACAGAGGCGGCCCTGTGCTTCCTCCTCCACCTCCTCGGAGAGCCGGATGCGTCTGCGCAACTGGAGGGCATTGACCCCTCGACGATAAAAGGCCGCACTTTCGAGACACTGCGCACCTTGTGGCTCGGATTGGCTGAGGTTGCGCCGCGCGTTGTCGTGTTCGAGGACCTCCACTGGATCGACCAGACATCCGAGGAGTTCCTCGCGTCCTTCGCGGACGAGCTCGTTGGCTCGCCGATCCTGCTGCTCACTACATACCGACCCGCCTACAGCCCGCCGTGGGCAGGGAAGTCGTATGCCGCCCAGCTTGCCTTGTCCCCGCTCAGCGGCGAGGCAGGCCGTGAGCTGGTGCGCGCCACGGCGGATCTCCCGGACGAACTCACCGACGAGATCGTCGCTCGGGGGGAGGGAAACCCGCTCTTCCTTGAGGAGCTAGCACGAGCCGCCGTGGAGACAGGTGGAAAGGCGGCCGTGCCGCGGACGATCACAGACGTGCTGACGGCGCGCATAGACCGCCTCGGCGAGGGCTCGAAGCGAACGATCCAGGGCGCTGCTGTGCTGGGTCGTGAGTTCACCCTTCGCCTGCTCGAGGCGGTGCTCGAGGATGCGCCCGATGTCGTTTCGTACCTTCAAGAGCTGAAGCGGCTCGAGCTCGTGTACGAGCGTCGCGGAGCAGTCGACCGGACATTCGTGTTCAAGCACGCCCTCACGCAAGCGGTGGCATACGACAGCCTGCTTGAGAGCCCTCGGCGGGAGCTGCACGCCAGGGCGGGACGTGCTCTCGAGGCCGCAGCCGGTGACGAGCTCGATGAGTTGTACGAGCTCTTGGCCCACCACTACAGCCGCAGCGCAGATCGCGAGAAGGCCGTCGAGTACCTGATCCTGGCCAATCGCAAGGCAGGCGCGAGAAACGCCATGTCGGAGGCGATCACCTACCTCTACAGCGCTCTCGCGACCCTCGACGAGCTGCCCGATACCCGTGCCAACAGGATCCGCCGAGCTTCACTCGTCTTCGAGCAAACGGGCGAGTTCCACTTCCTCCACCGCCATCGCGAGTACTACGACCTGCTGCTGCAGATCGAGCCAATCGTGCGCGACCTTGATGACGAGTTCCTCTGGGGCTCGTACCTCGCCCGCCTTGGGCACCGCGAATGGACGGTGCTCGCCGACTTCCACCGAGCTGAGGCAACCCTCAAGTCAGCTGCAGAGATCTGTGAACGCACGGGGAACGACGTCGACGCCGCCAGCGCCTACGCGATCCTCGGTTGGTCGTACCAGCAACTGGGTGAGTACGACCAGATCGAGAAGTGTGCCCGGGCGGCCCTGGAAAAGCTCGGGCGCAGCTACCACTCGGTCTGGTTCACCTTCGCCCACGCCGTCTCCGTGCTCGGGTGCGGCCTCGCTGGTAAGTGGGACGAGGCCAAGCGCCGGACAGATGTCGCCATCTCCGAGGGCCACGCTCGCTCGGATGCAGCCGTTGCCTCCTTCAATGGGGCCTTCGCAGCATTTGCCTGCCTCGAACAGCGCGACTGGCAAACCGCGGTGGCATACAGCAAGCGGGCACTCGAGGAAGCCCCCACGGTCTACTTCGAGGGTTTCCCGCAGGTGTTTCTCGCCTCGCACCTCTGCTCCACGGGCAAAGTTGATCAGGGTCTCCCAGTCCTCGAGGCCGTCATCCCCTTCCTCGAGATGTCGGAGCACCGCGTGGCCTGGGAGATCGTCGCGCCTTTGCTCGTAGAGGCCTACAGGGCTGCCGACAGGGACGAGGCGGCGCGGGCGCTGGCCGAGCGCGTGCTCGAGTGGGCGCAACGCGGCCCTGCCGCCTACGCCATCGCCCGGGCGCACCGCTTGCTCGGCGAGCTCGACGGGGTGAGAGGGCACTTCGACAAAGCCATCGAGATCGCCGAGCGCACGAGAACCGAGAACGAGCTTGCCCTTTCCCTGGCGAGTCGAGGCAGGCTCTGCGGCGGAGCCGAAGGTCGAGCCGACCTCGAACGGGCACTGGCCATCTTCGAAAGGTTGGGCACGTGCCTGGAGCCCGACCGAATCCGTGGTGAATTGGCCCAGGACCGGTATTGAAGAGCTCGCAGTATGACGGCTATTCGTGTGGCGGAGTGCACCGGAAGTGATGGGACTACGTTCGAACCCCGTCGATAACCGCTTCGCTCCCGGCGACCTCGGACATCTCGACCTCGGGCCGGCGGTGCCAGCACGAGTCGCTGATCTATGCAGCGCCGATGACGTCGCCGAACTGGACGGTGTCGAGCTTCACCCCGCCCATTCCCGGTCCGGTCTCAGGCGGCGCGGCAGCCTTCGCCTGCTCCTCAGTCTCGAACACCTGGATGGAGACGCCGTGGGTGTCATCGACGGCGACAAAGTAAGCGCCCAGGAATCCGGGAGCTCTCTTGAGCATTGGGATGAACTCTCGGTCGAGCGCGCGCTTCGCCTCGGCCTGATCGTGAATGTTCACATGTACAACGATGGCATGCATCGTCGACCTCTCTCTTGTTCCTGGTCAGCGCCGGGGGATTCCGGTGCAGTATCACTGTAGTGATCGCTGCTAGTATGAATCCAATGGCTGGACGTGTCAAGCGGCCCTACCGGTCGCCCCTCCGGGAGCAAGCAGCCCGGCGCACGCGCACCCAGATCCGCGACGCCGCAGCTCGGCTTTTCGTCCAGCAGGGCTACGCGCGCACCACGATGCGCCAGATCTCCGAGGAGGCGCAGGTGTCAGAACGCACGACCTACCTCGTATTCCCCTCGAAGCTCGAACTCCTCTTGGAGGTCATCGGAGTCGCGAC
>DASPSK010000469.1:0-5811 GCA_035623975.1 Acidimicrobiales bacterium
TCGCCAGCTCCCTCGTGGCCGGGATCTACCAGTCGCCGAGCAGCACGCCGACCGGTTCCTCCTCCTCCGAGGACGCCTCTCCCGTCGGGACGGAGGCCATGGCGAAACTCCTCGCCGCCCGACACCACCCCGTCCAGTCGCTCACGGTCCCGCTCGCGAACGCGCACCTCCCTACGAACGGCACCCTCTTCGTTCTCGACCCGGCCGCCTCGCTGACGCCCTCGGCGGCGGCGCTCGAGGATTTCGTCGGCAACGGCGGCCGGCTCGTCCTCGGCGGGCACATCGCCACAGCCGTCCTGCACGATCTTCTCAGCGCCACGCCTGTCCCGGTCTGGCAGCCGGTCGCCGCCGGCGATGCCCATCCCGTCGAGCACACAGCGGCAGACGTGGACGTGACCACCGTGCTCGGCACCGGAGGCGGCTCCTGGCAGCTGCCGAGCGGCGCCCGGCCGAGCGTCCTCTTGCAAGGTCCCGCCGGTGCACTCGCCCTTGACGCCACCGTGGGTCGCGGGACTCTCGTCCTCCTCGCCTCGAGCGCACCACTGCAGAACCGCCAGCTCGCGCAAGTGGACGACGCTGCCTTCGCCCTGGATCTGTCCGGCCCCGCGGGTGCCCCGGTCTTGTTCGACGAGTACGACCACGGGCTCGGTCGCGCCGGCACGGGTCTCGCCGGCCTTCCCTCGCACTGGAAGGCCGCCCTGCTCCTCGGGCTGCTGGCGGCGCTCGTGTGGTTGTGGTCGGCCGCCCGGCGCTTCGGGCCGCCGCAGCGCGCCGAGCGGGAGCTCATCCCGGCGCGGGTCCTCCATGTGGACGCCATGGCCTCGCTGCTCGCCTCGGGTAAGACGGAGCGGGCGGCCGCCGCGGCCGCCCCGTTGCGGGAGCAAGGGCGCGCCGCTCTGCAGCGCAGGCTACGCGCCGGCCCCGAGGCCACCGATCAGCAGCTTGCCGAGCTCGCCGCCTCCTCGTCGTTTCCCTCGCTCACGCCCCAGCTGGTCGCCGACCTGCTGGATGCACCCCGCTCCGAGAGCGACCTCGTCGCCGAAGGCCGCGCGTTCGTCGCCCTCGGCTCCGAAGGCCCGCTTCGGTGAACAGACGAGGCCACCCGGCACCCTCGCCCCCGAACGACCCACCGAGAGGATCACATCGATGACCGACGAGGCGCCCGGTTCCGCCACGACGATGTCCCAGGTGCGAGCGCGCCTGAACGAGCAGGTGGCCAAAGTGGTCGTCGGCCAAGCCCACGTCGTGGACGCCACCCTCCTTGCCATCTCCGTCGGCGGGCACCTGCTGCTCGAGGGGCCTCCCGGCGTCGCCAAGACACTGCTTGCCTCGGCCACGGCCCGCGCCCTCGGCATGGACAACCGTCGCATCCAATTCACCCCGGACATGCTCCCTTCCGACCTCACGGGCACCCTCACCCTGCGGGGCTCTGAGCTCGCCTGGCGTCCGGGCCCCGTCTTCGCAAATCTCGTGCTCGCCGACGAGATCAACCGGACTCCTCCCAAGACGCAGGCCGCCCTGCTCGAAGCCATGCAGGAGGGTCAGGTCACCGTCGACGGTGTCGAGCACCCGCTCCCCCAGCCTTTCACCGTCCTCGCCACCGAGAACCCCATCGAGTACGAAGGCACCTACCCCCTGCCGGAGGCTCAGTTGGACCGTTTCCTCATGAAGGTCACCGTGGGGTACCCGTCCGCCGCCGAGGAAGAAACCCTCCTCAAGCTCCGCCACTCAGGCGTCTCCCCCGTCACCCTCGGCGATGTCGAAGCCATCGCCGGTGTCAGCGACCTGACGGCCATCCGCGCCGAGGTCGACGCCGTCGCCGTCCACGACGCCATCGTCTCCTACGTGGCGGCCCTCGTCCGGCGGTCCCGTGAGCTGCCGAGCGTCTCGCTCGGCGCCAGTCCCCGCGCCGGCGTCCACCTCCTTGCCGCCGCCAAAGCCTGGGCGTGCGCTTCCGGGCGCGCCTACGTCATCCCCGAGGACGTCGTGTCCCTCGCAGTGCCCGTGCTCGCCCACCGCCTCATCCTCACGCCGGAGGCGGAGATCGACCGCTTCACCGCAGCCGATGCGCTCCAGAACGCCCTCGCGAGCGTTCCCATCCCCCGCTAGCGGCCCCGCCCAGATGCCAGACACCACCGAGGAACGCGCCGGCGTCCCCCGCCCGACGCGAAGGACGGCCCTGCTGGTCGCCGCCGTCGCCCTCGCGAGCGCTCTCCTCCCGGTGCCCGTCGGGGTGCCGGCGCTGCTGGCGACCGTCCTCGCCGGTGCGGTGATCGTGGATCTCCTCGGGGCGCGCCGTCGGCGGCCGCATCTCGAGCGGACGCGGCCGCCGACGCTCGCCCTGCGTGCCCCCATGGACTTCACCGCCGAGACGACCGGCCTCGAGGACGCCCGTGCCGTGCGGCTGCGGCAACCGGTACCGCCCGCGCTCCACGTCGACCCGGCCGAGGCCGGCGGCACCCGACTCGACGCCACGCTGACCGGCTGGCACCGAGGTGTGCACGCGCTTCCTCCAGCCATCGTCCGCAGCACCGGGCCGCTCGGGCTCGCCTCCGTCGACCGAGTCGTCGGCCATGCAGAGCAGGTCACCGTGATTCCGGATCTGCCCCGCGCCCGCCGTTTGGCGGCGGCCCGCCGTCGCGGCAGGACGACCGAAGAAGGCCGCATCCGCGCCCGCCTCGGCCTCGGGACCGAGTTCGAGACGATCCGCGACTACACCCCCGACGACGACATCCGCCAAGTGAACTGGGTCGCCACCGCCCGTGTCGGGCGACCGATGTCGAACCAGTACCGCGTGGACGAGAACCGGGACGTCATGCTCGCCGTCGACGCCGGCAGGCTCATGGTCTCGCCGATCGGGGATCTCACCCGCTTGGACGTCGCCCTCGAGGCCGTGGCCGTCCTCGCCGTGGCGGCCGAGGACGCCGGCGACCGGGTGGGGACGCTCGCTTTCGAAGCGAAGGTGAGCCGGCAGCTTCCCCCGGGGCGCCGCAACGCAGAGGCCGTCGTCCGTGCCCTCTTCGACCTCGAGCCGACCGAGGTCGAGAGCGATTACGAACGCGCCTTCTATGCCGTCGGTCGCCAGAAACGGGCCCTCGTCGTGCTCTTCACCGACATCGTCGACGAGGGGGCCGCTCGCACGCTCCTCGGGGCACTCCCCGTCCTGCTGCGCCGTCACGCCGTCCTCATCGCCAGCTCGATCGACCCGGATCTGGCAGCAACGCTGTCGACACCCCCAGTCGACGTGTACGGTGTCATGCGGATCGCCGTCGCCACCGACCTCTTGGCGAGCCGGGCACGTTCGATCGCCTTGCTGCGCTCGCTCGGGGCCGACGTCGTCGAGGCCGCTCCGCAGTCGCTCGGCCCTGCCTGCGTGCAGGCCTATCTCAGGTTGAAGCAGAGAGCCCGCTTGTAGCCGGCGCCGACAGCCGGCGGCCTGGCAGGGTCGTCGGCGTCGGGCCGCCCCGGAAGACCACCATCGCCCAGAAGCCGCCGGCCAGAACCAGCCCGACGGCGAAGGCGGCGGGCGTGGGCAGATCCCACGGGGTGATGATCCCTTCTGTGGTGGCGGCGACGAAGAGGAAGACGATGGCGGCAGCGATCCCTGAGCTCACAACTGGCATGGCGCCCTGCAGCGCTTCGGACCGCGTGCTCATGCCCGGGTCGACGAGCGCCTTGGCGATCACGAAACCGACACCGCCCGCCAGCGTCACGCACGAGAGCTCGAGGAGGCCGTGCGGCACCGTCAAGCTGAGGAAGCTCCCCAACCCTCCGGCACGCCATTCGAGAGCCCCGAGTGCCCCGACGAGGGCGCCGTTGTAGGCGAGGAACCAGGCCGTCACCAGACCCCCCGTGAAACCGCCTGCCATGGCGAGCACGGACACGCGGAGGTTGTTGACCCAGATGTACCAGACGAGTCCTCCCCTCCCCGCGATGGCCGTGCCGTAGAAGCCACCCCGCGTGTGCGCCGCCACCCGGAAACCGGCCGGTAGCAGCCCGGCGGCCGCCAGCGGTTGCACGGCCCCCCACAGGGCCCCGAGCGCGATGGAACCGACGAGGATGGCGGCCGAGAGGGCGAGGCAGCCATGCAGCTGGCGAATACGCTGCCAGAGCCGCCGCCCGAAGAAATCGCCGAGGGTGTCGGACTTGGCCGCCTTTGCGTAGACAAGCTGGTTCGCCCGCACGACGAGCCCGTGGAGATGGAGGGTGCCGGCGGCATCCGGCCACGAGCGGGAGGCGAGTGCGAGATCGGCGGCCGCAGAGCGGTACAAGAGGCCCAGGCGGCGGACCTCGTCGGCAGAGAGCCGGTCGGGTTGCCCCTTGGCACGCTCCAGCAGCCCCTCGAGCTCGTCCCAGCCGTGGGAGCGCTCCTCGACGAACCGGTCGACTTGCACCCGTCTACGTTGTCACAGGTGGAGTACGAAGACCGCCACGTCACGGCCACACCGGAAGGCATCCGGCTGGACGTCGTCCTCGCCGGGCTCGGCTCTCGTTTCGCCGCCTATGCGGTCGATCTCGTCCTGCAGGCGGTGGCCTTCTTCGTCTTTGTGAAGGTGCTCGTCCACTTCGAAGGCGCCAACCCCGACGAGACCGCCTCACTCATCGCCGCCGGAGCACTGACGACGTTCCTGTTCGTGGACCTGATCGTGTATTTCGTGATCAGCGAGATGCTCTTCCACGGGCGTTCGCCCGGCAAGCGCCTGACGGGACTGCGGGTGGTGCGTGTGGGAGGCCAGCCAGTGGGTTTCTTGGCGAGCCTGTTGAGGAACCTCCTCCGTCTCGTCGACTTCCTGCCGGTCCTCAACCTCCTCGGTAGCGTCCTCATCCTCTCGACGACGCGTAACCAACGACTCGGCGACCTGGCGGCGGGGACGATCGTGATCCGGGACAAGGTCGCCGCCGAGAAGGCCATGGCGAGTCGCCCGTGGGCGAGCGGCACCGGCTTCGCCGCTCCGGCCGGCACCTCGACCTACTGGGCCCCGGGCATGCCGGACGCCCGCTCCCTTCCTCCGGAGCTGTCCCACTGGGACGTCAGCGCCGTACCGGCGGAGGAGCTGGCGCTGGCGCGGGCATTCCTCCGGAATCGGGACGGCTACACCCCTGAGGCGCGGCAGCGGCTCGCTCTTCAGCTCGCCAACCGGATATGGCCCTTCGTAGCCGGCCCGAGCGTGCCGCCGGCGCCGGAGGCGTTTCTCGAGATGGTGCTGCAGGTGAAAGCGGCCCGCGGCTGACCCTCCCTGGCATTCTCAGCGGCAGCGTGGCGATGACGGCGCCCAGCACGAGAAGCGCCCCGAGGGCGATGACCCATGCGAGCGTGCTCATCGCGGGCTGCCCGCCAGGTCGTAGATCGTCACTCCGTCAACGGTCGTCGCCCTGAAGTGATCCTCCACCCAGGTCGTGATCCTGCCGGCGTCCGTCGCGCTGTTGCCACCCGACCCTGTCACGACGCCGCCGGCGATGAAGTAGTGGACCTTGTGCTCGCGCACGAACTGCTGGAACTCGGGGAGCGTCGGGGCCGGATCCGTGCCGTTGAACCCGCCGATGGCCATCACCGGGTCGTCCGTCGCCAGCTGATACCCGGCGGCCGTGTTGGAACCAACGGTGCTCGCCACCCAGGTGTAGGCCGAGGCGTTCTGTTCGAGGAGGCCCACGATGGCTCTGCCCGGAGTCGAGCCGTGCAGCAACGAGCCGATGCCCCCGGCAGCGCCTGCGTGACCCGTCCCGAAGGGGCTCGGACCCGAAAGGCCGCTCGACGCAGTGCCGGTCGGCTGCACGCCCGGGGGCCCCGACCCGCCCGGGGGCCCCGACCCG
>DASPSK010000497.1:0-9231 GCA_035623975.1 Acidimicrobiales bacterium
CCCGCACGGACACCTAGGCTGAGCGGCCATGATCGACATCCGGCTGGCACGCGAGGACCCGGTCGCCCTTAGGCGCTCCCTCGCCCGCAAGGGCGCCGCCGAGCAGTTCGACGAGCTCTTGCGCGTGGACTCGGCCTGGAGGTCTCTCACCGCCGAGGTCGACGAGCTGAGATCGCGCACGCGCCCGAAGGGGCGTCCCACGCCCGAGGAGCTCGCCGCCCTCCAAGAGGTCAAAGAGGCGTTGCGGGCACAGGAAGGCCAGCTCGGTGAGCTGGAGCGCCGCCGCGACGACCTGCTGGAGCGCATCCCCAACCCGCCGGCGGACGACGTACCCGACGGCGTGTCCGATGAGGACGCCGTCGAGCTCCGCCGGGTGGGGGAGCCCCCGGTCTTCGGGTTCGAGGTGCGGGACCACGTGGAGCTGGGCGGTTTCGATCTGGATCGGGCAGCCAAGCTGTCAGGGTCGCGATTTGCCTACCGGAGGGGGGCCACCGCCCTGCTCGAGCTGGCCATGTACCGCTACGCCCTCGATCAGCTCGTGAGGATCGGCTTCGAGGTTCTCCTCCCGCCGGTGCTCGTGCGGGAGGAGGCGATGTTCGGCACGGGCTTCCTGCCCACCGAGGAGGCGAACCTCTACCGGCTCGAGTCGGACGAGCTCTATCTCACCGGTACCTCCGAGGTGGCGCTGGCCGGCTTCCACCAGGGTGAGATCCTGGAGACGGCCGAGCTGCCGAGCCGCTACACGGGCTACTCCACGTGTTTTCGCCGGGAGGCGGGCGCGGCCGGGCGCGACACGCGGGGAATCTTCCGGGTGCACCAATTCGACAAAGTCGAGATGTTCGTCTACACGACCCCGGAAGAGTCGGCCTCCGAGCACGAGCGCCTCCTTGCCATCGAAGAGGAGCTCGTGTCCGCCCTCGGGCTCGCCTACCGGGTCGTGTGCACGGCCGCCGGCGACCTCGGGCCGTCGGCGGCAAAGAAGTACGACATCGAGGCATGGATCCCGAGCCAGGGTCGCTACCGGGAGATCACGTCGTGCTCGAACACGACCGACTACCAGGCACGTCGGCTCAACATCCGCTACCGAGACGCCGCCCGCCAGCTGCGCGTCGTGCACACGCTGAACGGCACCGCCATGACGGCCCGCTGGCTGATCGCCCTCGTCGAGACGTATCAGGACGCCTTCGGCGAGGTGGCGGTGCCCGAAGTCCTCTGGGCGTACGGAGCGCCCTCGCGCCTGCCCGCCGCCCCTCGCTGATCCGGGTGGGCCGGGGCGCCCGCCCGCTCAGGTGCGGGCCCCGAGGTGGTCGATCGGTCCGTGACCGCCACCGAGGCGCCAGCCTGCGGCCAGCTCGATCGCACGGTGCACGTACGCCTTGGCCGCAAGGGCTGCTGGCAGCGGCTCGAGCCCGAGAGCGAGGTTGGCGGCGATGGCGGCCGCGAAGCTGCACCCCGTGCCGTGCACGTTCGGCGTCTCGACCCAGGCACCTCGCAGCAGGGTGGCGGCGTGACCATCCACGGCGACGTCAACGGCTTCGTCGTCGAGGCGCCTGCGGCCGCCCTTCACGACGACGAGGGCGGGCCCGAGCGCCTGCAGCTCCCTCGCTGCCTCCTCCATGTCCCCGAGGCTGCTGAGCGGCCGGCCGAGGAAGAGAGCCGCTTCCGGGAGGTTGGGCGTGAGGACGGACGCGTGGGCGATGAGCTCGAGATAGGCGCCGCTGACCTCATCGCTTTCGAAGAGCGGGCTGCCAGAGGAGCTCACGAGGACCGGATCGACGACGAGGGGAGGAAGGACACCCTCACCTGCTGCGGCCGTGACGGCCCGCACGATCTCGGCCGTGGCGAGAAACCCCGTCTTGGCGGCGACCGGGTGCAGATCCGACACGACCGAATCGATCTGGGCGACGACCATGGCGGCCGGCAAGGGCTGCACGCGCTGCACGCCGAGGGTGTTCTGCGCTGTCACGGCCGTGACGGCGAAGGTGCCCAGCACACCGTGGGCGGCAAAAGTGCGCAGGTCGGCGGCGATGCCGGCGCCCCCGCCGGAGTCCGTGGCGGCGATCGTGAGGGCCACGGGCGGGGTGCCGGCCTCGCCCGGGAGGTCATCCACGGCTGCGAAGAGCGAGCATCGGCATATCTCAGCGCGGATTTCGGCCGCGGGCATCGTCGCCGCCTCCGGCCGCAGGCGTGCCGGTGGCCTCGGGCGGCGTGTAATCTGAGCGGACCCAGCAGGGCCAAGGACGTCCCGGGTGACAACAGGCCAGGTCGAGGGACCGGCTGACCGACCGAGAAGGGACACCGTGGCGCCGAAGCCAGAGGTGGTGGGCCTGTACGACCCCGCCAACGAGCACGACGCCTGCGGGGTGGCGTTCGTCGCCGAGCTGCGGCGCCCTCCGAGCCACGCCGTCGTCGATCTCGCTCTCACGGCGCTCGAGAACCTCGCCCACCGGGGCGCCTTCGGATCCGACGCCGAAACAGGTGACGGCGCCGGCATCCTCCTGCAGATGCCCGACCGCCTCTTCCGGGCGGTGGCCGGCGAGGAGGGCATCGCCCTGCCACCGGTGGGGCAGTACGGCACCGGGCTGGCGTTCCTGCCGCGGGACGCCGGCCAGGCGGCCCTGGTGGCCGCCGACATCGCCCTCCTCGCCGCCGAAGAGGGCCTCGCCGTCCTCGGCTGGCGGGAGGTGCCCGCCCGGCTCGAGGTCGCCGGGGCGAGCGCTCGCCAGGTGGCTCCCTTGTTCGCCCAGGTCTTCCTCGGATGGGCCCCGGGGGCCGCCGGCTCCACGCGGTCGCCCGCCGAGCTCGAACGCCGGCTCTTCGTGCTGCGCAAGCGGGCCGAGCACGCCAGAGAGGACCTCTATTTCCCGTCGCTCTCGGCGCGCACGTTCGTCTACAAGGGGATGCTGGCGACCCACCAGCTGAGGGGTTTCTTCCCGGACTTGACCGACGAGCGCCTGCAATCGGCCATCGCCCTCGTGCACTCGCGCTTCTCGACGAACACGTTCCCGGCGTGGCCGCTCGCCCATCCGTACCGCCTCATCGCCCACAACGGCGAGATCAACACGTTGAAGGGCAACCGCAATTGGATGCGGGCGCGGGAGTCGATGCTCGCCAGCGAGGTCATCGCCGGCGACCTCGAGCGGATCTTCCCCGTCATCACGCCCGGGGCGAGCGACTCGGCCTCCTTCGATGAGGTGCTCGAGCTGCTCCACCTGGCGGGGCGCTCGCTGCCGCACGCCGTCTTGATGATGATCCCGGAGGCATGGGAGAACCATCGGGAGCTCGAGGAGGCGCGGCGCGCCTTCTACGAGTACCACTCCTGTCTGATGGAGCCGTGGGACGGGCCGGCGGCCGTCGCCTTCAGTGACGGCAGCGTCGTTGGCGCCGTCCTCGACCGCAACGGCCTGCGGCCAGCCCGCTACTGGGTGACCGACGAGGGCCTCGTCGTGCTCGCCTCCGAGGTGGGCGTGCTCGACATCGACCCCTCCCACGTCGTCGAGCGTGGCCGGCTGCAGCCGGGGCGGATGTTCCTCGTCGACACGGTGGCCGGGCGGATCGTCTCCGACAGCGAGGTGAAGGCCTCGCTGGCGGCGGAGCGGCCGTACCGTGACTGGCTCGACGAGGGCCTCGTCAACATCGACGACCTTCCTCCCCGGCGGATGCTCACGCCCCAGCACGCCTCCGTCATCCGCCACCAACGGCTCTTCGGCGTCACGGCCGAGGATCTGCGCACCATCCTCGGCCCGATGGCGACGAGCGGCGCCGAGCCGATCGGATCGATGGGGACCGACACGCCCATTGCCGTGCTCTCGGAGCGGCCCCGGCTCCTGTACGACTACTTCTCCCAGCTCTTCGCCCAGGTGACGAACCCGCCCCTCGACGCCATCCGCGAGGAGCTCGTGACCTCGATCCGGTCCACGCTCGGGCCCGAGGCCAACCTGCTCGAACCGGGGCCTGCCAACTGCCGCCAGATCGTGCTCCCGCACCCCGTCCTCGACAACGACGAGCTCGCCAAGCTGCTCTATGTCGCCGAGGACGGCGGCGTGGAGGGTTTCTCCGCCTTTGCCGTCGACGGTCTCTGGCCGGTGGCCGACGGGGGCGACGGCCTCGAGGCCGCCATCGCCAAGGTGTGCTCGCAGGTGTCGGAGGCGATCGCCCTCGGCGTGAACATCATCGTGCTCTCCGACCGCCACGCCAGTGCCGAGCTGGCGCCCATCCCCTCGCTCCTCTTGACGGCCGCCGTGCACAACCACCTCGTGCGTGCCAAAGAGCGCACCCACGTCGGGCTCGTCGTCGAGAGCGGGGAGGCCCGCGAAGTCCACCACCTGGCCCTGCTCATCGGCTACGGCGCCGCCGCCGTCAACCCCTACCTGGCCTTCGACTCGATCGCCGAGATGGCCCGCGACGGCGTCATCGCCGGGCTGACGGAACGCCAGGCCATCCGCAACTACGTGAAGGCGGCCTCGAAGGGCGTCCTCAAGGTCATGTCGAAGATGGGCATCTCCACGATCGCCTCCTACACCGGCGCTCAGGTCTTCGAGGCTGTCGGCCTCGCCCAGTCCTTCGTCGACCGCCACTTCACCGGGACGCCGTCCCGGCTCGGCGGCGTCGATGCGGCGGAGATCGCCGCCGAGGTCGCGAGGCGCCACGAGGCCGCCTTCTCCGAGCGCGCCCGCGTGCCCGGCAACCTCGAGATCGAAGTGGGTGGCGAGTACCAGTGGCGGCGTGACGGCGAGTACCACCTCTTCAACCCGCGCACCGTGCACAAGCTGCAGCACTCGACCCGCGCCCGCCGCTACGACGTCTTCAAGGAGTACACCCAGCTCGTCGACTCCCAGGCCGAGCAGCTGGCCACGCTGCGCGGGCTCCTCCGCTTCCGCCCCGGCGCCCGGGCACCCCTGCGGATCGAGGAGGTCGAGCCGGTGGCCTCGATCATGCAGCGCTTCGCCACGGGCGCCATGTCCTACGGCTCCATCTCCGCCGAGGCGCACGAAACCCTCGCCGTCGCCATGAACCGCATCGGTGCCCGCTCCAACACCGGCGAGGGCGGCGAGGACCCCGA
The DNA here is from genome assembly GCA_035623975.1 of Acidimicrobiales bacterium. GTDB lineage: Bacteria > Actinomycetota > Acidimicrobiia > Acidimicrobiales > Bog-793 > JAKACA01. Next base: position 5,063 of record DASPSK010000497.1, read on the forward strand.
GCGCTACGTGCCGGATCCGAACGGGGACTCCCGCCGTTCGGCCGTGAAGCAGGTGGCCTCCGGTCGTTTCGGCGTGACGAGTGAGTACCTCGTGAACGCCGACGACCTGCAGATCAAGATCGCCCAGGGCGCCAAGCCGGGCGAGGGCGGCCAGCTGCCCGGCCACAAGGTGTACCCGTGGATCGCCCGCACCCGCTACTCGACGCCCGGCGTCGGCCTCATCTCGCCGCCACCCCATCACGACATCTACTCCATCGAGGACATCGCCCAGCTCATCTACGACTTGAAGAACGCCAACCCGAGGGCGCGCATTCACGTCAAGCTCGTCTCGGAGGTGGGTGTCGGCACGGTGGCGACCGGCGTCGCCAAGGCGCATGCCGACGTCGTGCTCATCTCGGGTCACGACGGGGGCACCGGAGCCGCCCCGCTGACGTCGCTCAAGCACGCGGGGACGCCGTGGGAGCTGGGTCTGGCCGAGACCCAGCAGACCCTGGTCCGCAACGGGCTCCGCGACCGCATCGTCGTACAGGTGGACGGCCAGATGAAGACGGGCAGGGACGTCGTCGTGGCGGCCCTGCTCGGCGCGGAGGAGTTCGGTTTTGCCACCGCCCCCCTCGTCGTCTCCGGCTGCGTGATGATGCGCGTCTGCCATCTCGACACCTGCCCCGTTGGGATCGCCACCCAGAACCCGGAGCTGCGCAAGCGCTTCAGCGGGCGGCCCGAGTTCGTCGAGACGTTCTTCGAGTACATCGCCACCGAGGTGCGGGAGATCCTCGCCAGCCTCGGCTTTACCTCCCTCGCCGAGGCCGTCGGGCACGTCGAGTGCCTCGAGGTGTCCGAGGCGGTCGATCACTACTGGAAGGCCCACCGCCTCGACCTTCGGCCGATCCTCGCCGGCGGCGAGGATCTCGCCGGAGGGGGACCGGCCGGTGCCCTGCACTGCACGCGAGCCCAGGACCACGGCCTCGAAGGCGCCCTCGACCATCAGCTGATCGCCGCCAGCCGGGCCGCCCTCGAGCGAGGCGAGCGGGTGCGGGCGTCCTTCGAGGTGCGCAACATCCACCGCAGCGTCGGCACGATGCTCGGCCACGAGGTCACCCGGCGCCACGGCGGAGCCGGCCTCCCGGACGGCACGATCGAGGTCACGCTCACGGGCTCCGCCGGCCAGAGCTTCGGCGCCTTCCTCCCGAAGGGGGTGACGTTGCGACTCGTGGGCGACGCCAACGACTACTTCGGCAAGGGGCTCTCCGGTGGGCACCTCGTCCTCCGTCCCCATGAATCCTCCCCGTCGGCGGCCGAGCACCAGGTGATCGCCGGCAACGTCGTCCTCTACGGCGCCACGGGCGGCGAGGCCTTCATCTCCGGGCAGGTGGGGGAGCGGTTCTGCGTGCGCAACTCCGGGGCCACGGCCGTCGTCGAAGGTGTCGGCGACCACGCCTGCGAGTACATGACGGGAGGCACCGTCGTGGTGCTCGGGTCGACGGGGCGAAATTTCGCCGCCGGCATGTCGGGCGGCGTCGCCTACGTCTACGACCCGGACGGTTTGCTCGAGCGTCGCTGCAACCCCGAGATGGTGGCCCTCGAGGCGCTCGACCCCGAGGACGCCCGCCTCGTGACCGAGCTGCTCGCCCGCCACCTGAGCTTGACGGGATCTGCCCTTGCCGGCCGGCTGCTCGCCGCAAGGCGGGCGACGCTGGAGGCGACGCGAAAGGTCATGCCCCTCGACTACCGGCGAGTCCTCGAGGCCACGCGACTCGCCATCGAGACCGGCAGCGCCGTCGACGAGGCCATCATGGCGGCGGCCCATGGCTGACCCGAAAGGCTTCCTCCGCTACGAGCGCGAGGGCCCGACGCGCCGTCCCGTGCGCCTGCGCCTGCAGGACTGGCGGGAGGTGTACGAGCCCTTCGAGCCGGCGCTGCTCCGCCAGCAAGCCGCCCGCTGCATGGACTGCGGAATCCCCTTCTGCCACGAGGGGTGCCCGCTCGGCAACCTCATCCCGGAGTGGAACGACCTCGTCGCTCGCGATCGGTACGCGGACGCCGCCGCCCGCCTGGAGGCGACGAACAACTTCCCCGAATTCACCGGCCGCCTCTGCCCGGCCCCGTGCGAGGGGTCGTGCGTGCTCGGCATCAACTCCGAGCCCGTTTCGATCAAGCAGGTGGAGCTGGAGATCGCCGAGTGGGGTTCCGTGCGCCTCGAGCCGCGGCCGGCTCGCGCCATCACGGCCAAGCGCGTCGCCATCGTCGGCTCCGGCCCGGCCGGCCTGGCGGCCGCCCAGCAGCTCACCCGGGCCGGCCACGAGGTCGTGGTCTACGAACGGGCCGAGCGCATCGGGGGCCTGCTCCGCTACGGCATCCCTGCCTTCAAGATGGAGAAGGCCGTTCTCGACCGCCGCCTCGCCCAGATGCGCCGCGAAGGGACGGTCTTCCAGACCGGTGTCGTCGTCGGCGTGCCGGCGGGGATCAACGGAGCGCCCGAGGTCGCCGGCGCGGCCGCTCCCGGGGCCGACGTCGTCTCGGCGCACGCCCTGCGCTCCGAGTTCGACGCCCTCGTGCTCGCGGGTGGGGCGACCCGCCCTCGAGATCTCGAGGTGCCCGGCCGGCATCTCGACGGCGTCCATTTCGCCATGGAGTACTTGAAGCCGTCGAACCAGGTGTGCGAGGGAACCCTGGCGGCTACCCCGATCACGGCCGCCGGCAAACACGTCGTCATCGTGGGCGGAGGCGACACCGGTGCCGACTGCCTCGGGACGGTGCACCGGCAGGGGGCCGCCTCCGTCCACCAGCTCGAGATCCTCCCGCAGCCACCGGCGCAGCGGGCGCCGGACAACCCGTGGCCGACCTGGCCGCTCATCTTGCGCACGTCCTCGGCCCACGAGGAGGGCGGGGAGCGGGTCTTCTCAATCACGACCGTCGAGCTAGCCGGCGACGAGCACGTGCGGGCGCTGCGCGTGCAGAAGGTCTCCCAGGAGCTCGTGGACGGCCGGCCCCAGTTCGTCCCCCTGCCTGGCACCGAGTACGAGCTCGAGGCCGATCTCGTGCTGCTGGCGATGGGTTTCTTCGGCCCGGAGCGGTACGGCGTCGTGGCCGAGCTCGGCCTCGCCCTCGACGAGCGGGGGAACGTCGCCGTGGGACGGGACTTTGCGACAGATCTTCCGGGCGTCTTCGCCTGCGGCGACATGGCGCGGGGCCAGAGCCTCATCGTCTGGGCGATCGCCGAGGGCCGCTCGGCGGCCGCTTCGGTGGACCGCTACCTCATGGGCACGACGGCCCTGCGGGCACCGATCATGGCGGGACAGCTGGCGCTGCGCTGAGTCGCCGCCCGGCGGGGCGGGGCGATCCGCGTGCCCGGCGCGACCTGGCAGCGCCTGTTGGCGCGCTCTGGGCGCACAGTCTGGGGCCTTCGGCGACCGCCGCGGGGGATCACGTCTTTCTTTCGCGCGGTGCGGCGGGCAGGCATTGCTCCACTTAGAGTCAGCGTTGCTGCCGACCCGCCGACTCACCGATCCTGGAGCAGACCGAGGACGTTCCCGTCAGGATCGGTGAACGTGGCCACCAGGCGGCCACCACCGACGTCGCGAGGCTGCTCCTTCACGGTGCCACCGGCGGCGGTCACCTCGGCCAGCTTCGCCTCGATGTCCGAAACGTGCCAGTACGTCACCGGCGACGTCATCGCCTGCGATCCCCTGCCCGGCACCAGTCCGATGTGCTGTCCGGCCGCGTCGAAACCGACGTAGTAGGCGGCATCAGCCTGGGGCTCTATGCCGAGCAAGGCTGCGTACACCAGCTTGCTCTTGCTCACATCGGACACGGGAACCAGGACGGTCTTGATTCCCTCGGTGGAAGCGTCGCTCATGATTCGCTCCTCAAGTCGTGGGTCAGGTCGTGAGTCAGTGAGTATGACGAAGCCGATCGGAGAGACGTGACGTGAGCGAGGCGCCCTTGCCACCGAGCGGTGGCGTAGAACGCGCTCTTCACGCCTTCGGCCCGCGCCGCAACCTCCTCGGAGACGCGTTCTCGTCCTCGGCCAGATACATGTCGATGGCGCGCCTGACCTTCCCGTCGAGGCTGGAGTTGAAAAGACCTTTGGGGTCGTCGAGAGAGGCACCCCGGTAAAACATCACCCACTTCCACTCCTCGACGACCTCGGGGTCGGCTTCTCTCATGAT
>DASPSK010000498.1:0-5795 GCA_035623975.1 Acidimicrobiales bacterium
CAGTGACGACGGGTACTTTCTTGTTCATCGGTGGTGGTCCCCTTCCTGGGTTGTTCTTGGAGGAACACCTGACACCTACCAGATGGCAGGTCTCAGGCGGGGGACCACCGCCTCACTTCAACAATCCTGGGGACAACGCCCCGTCATCGGTCACTCCTTCGGCGGTCTCATCGCGCAAATTCTCGCAGGTCGCGGTGGCTTTATTGCCACCGTGGCCATCGCTCCTGCGCCGTTTCGCGGAGTCCTGTCCTTTCCGTTGTCAGCCTTAAAGGCGGCGGCGCCGGTCCTCCGCAACCCCGCCAACGACAGGCGGGCGATCCAGCTCACCTTCGAGCAGTTCCGTTACGGCTTCGCGAACGCCGTCGACGAGGACGAGGCAAAGGAGCTCTACGCCGGCTTCGCGGTGCCCGGACCCGCTCTGCCGGTCTTTCAGGTGGCGACCGCCAACCTGGATCCGTGGACGGAGGCAAAGGTGGCGACTAAGGACCCCGCCCGCGGGCCCTTGCTCATCATCGACGGCGAGATGGACAACACGGTGCCATGGTCAGTCGCCAACGCTTCGTACAAGAAGCAAAGGCGAAACTCTTGCGTGACCGAAATCGTCAAGATCCCTGGCCGGGGGCACTCCCTCACGATCGACCGCGCTTGGCGGGAAGTGGCTCTCACGGCGCTCGACTTCGTGGCGAGGTTCGCCAAGCGCTGAGAACCTGCAACGAGAACCTGCAACCGGCCATCGCGCCAACGCTCGGCTTCCCAGCGCTCAGGTCCTTAGCCCGGGCTCCTGACCTGACCTGAGGCAGCGACGAGATGAGCTCTTTACGCAAGCCTTGGTGCCGGCTGAGTCGGCCTTATGTTTTGATCTCGTCGCCGAAATGAGCTGACAGCCCGTAGATGACCATGACGGCAAGAGCGATGTAGATGAGTGACCAGACCGGGTAGTACGGCATCAGGAAGATGGCGCTGATGGAGCCGAGGCCGGCCGCAACGATGCCGATCCAGCGTGAGATCTCGGCGCTTGGCCTGTTACTTGGACCGAGGACCAGAATGCCCGCGCACAACAAAATGACGCCCACGATCAAGAACATCCATCCGTAGGTCTTGAGGTTGTGTCCGAGGATCGCATCCTGCAGATTGTTGGGGAGTGCGCCGCTATAACGGAATGCCCAAATGGCGTCGATTACACGCATGATGCCCGCGATGATGAGCACGACGGCCGAGAAGGTTAGCCAACCAGAGCGTCTCATTGTCGTTGCCTACCTTTCAACTAAGCCTCGATCAGTGGTTGAAAATCAGGATTATGATGGCCGTCACGACCAGCGACAAGAGGAGGGAACCGAGACAACCGAGGCGATTCGAGAAGAATAGAAACACAACGTGTCCTTCTAGGCGAGCGGGTCGGTAACAGCCGCTAATGCTCCCTCACAGTCAACATCTTGAAGAGCGTGCCGTCGTAGCGCATCACGTGAGCACGTAGATCCACTCCGATCTCTGCGCGCCGACAGCCCCGAGGAGGAGCGCATCTGAAAATCCGAAATGCGGGCGGCCAATGTCCTACGTGAGGGCGCTCAGGTCCTCGTTCACGACGAGGGCTTGAGCGGCCCGTGTCGGGCCGTAATTGCGCGCACCGCGGAGCCTACGGTCAAGCCGAGAACCCCTCCCGCCATCACGTCGCTCGGGTGGTGCACGCCGTTGTGGACGCGGCTGTATCCGACGATGGCGGCAAGTCCGTACAGCGGCAGGGCCAGCGCCGGAACGTCAAGCGTGACCGTGGTGGCAAAGGCGAAGGCGGAGGCGGTGTGACCTGAGGGGAAGGAGCTCGACGTCGGCATCTTCGTCTCGTGCTCCTCGCGCTCCGCCGTTGTGACGGGTCGCCTCGGGCGGCGCCGGGGAAAGAGCTGCTTTGCACCGAGATTCGCCGTAGCCGAGGTGACGCCGACGGCAACGAGTCCGCGGATCGCCGCCCGTCGACCCCGACGGCCGCCCACCACGGCCAGAGCCGCCGCGATCAGCACCCAGAGCCTGGAACCGTCTGCGGCGTTCGAGATCCATTTCATCGACTTGTCCAGCGTCGGCGTAGGTGTGCTCCTCACGGCGCCGTAGATCGCCCGGTCGAGCGCAGCGATCTCGCCTCCGAGGCGGGCGCGCAGGTGGCCGCTGGGGCCCTCCGGCGTGGAGTCGGCCCGGGCGGCGGTGTCGAATTCGGTCACGTCGTGCCCGCCGTCCGGTCGAGCGCGATCCCACTTGGACGTCCCCGCACCACCCGGGCAAGCCCCACAAGGGTTGACACGGCCACCGGGGCGTGGAGGAAGGCCGGCGAGGCGCCTCGGTCGTCCGGTGCGATGCGAACTCGAAGCGCACCTGCGCGTACTGCGAAGCGGATTGGCGGCTGCAGGGTGCGCGCCTCACCGTCCACGGCGGTGGCGGCGGATGCCGGCCCTTCGACGACGAGTCGTCGGACGGTCCACTGGCGCCACCCCTCGTAGCGCTCGGGATGCCCGGCTGCCTCCAAGGCCACGAGACGGTCGACGTCGGCGGCGCGCTTGATCGAGAGGGTCGCCACGCCGAGGACGCCCCCGTTCAGACAGGCACGTGATCCGAACCCAGCCAGGCTGGAGAGTGTATAGGCGTTGTTGGAGATCTGAATGACCCTGGCGTCCTCGATCGGTCCATCCGGTCCGTCGACGCTGAGCCCGAACGGTTGGGCGCCCCGCCCCAGCAGCTCTGGCAGCATCTCGGCGACAGTCCGGCGCTTGGCCTCCCGGTAGCTGTCGCTTGCCACGATTCGTGCGTACAGGCCGAGCGACACGTTGTTGACGAAGACCTCGCCGTTCACCTCTCCCAGGTCAATTGTGGTCTCTCGCGCCGGTCCGAAGGCGTCGAGCGCCCGGACCGGGTCGTGGCGGTCGATGCCCAGATCGAGGGCGAAGTGATTGCGAGTGCCGGCTGGGATGCAGACAAAGGGGACTCCCCGCGCGGACGCCACCGCCGCCACGACCCCCTGCGATCCGTCGCCCCCTGCCATGCCCAAGGCGTCCGCGCCCCCGGTCACGGCGGCCTCCGCCAGCATCCGGAGGTCGTCTCCCTGGTTGAGCAGCACCGCTTTGATGCCCCGGCGACGTGCCTCGTCGATCAGATGCACGTGGGCCGCTTTTCCGTCACCCGACTTGGGATTGACGAGTACCACACCGTGCCGAGTGGCCGGCGCGGGGTGCCAGCGGTTGGCGAGGACCTGTCGGACCTCCCAACGAAGCGCCAACGTCCCGAGCGCCGAGGCCACCGCGATGCCGGCCACGATCAGAGCGATTGCGATGCTTCCTCGTCCGGCGGCCACCAAGCTGGCGATCGCTCCAGCCACCAGGATGACCGCCGCCCCTGCTGCGCCCCACCGGAATTTTCGATTGGTGGCGGCGATCCACAACATGGAGATGGCGAGCGCACTGCAAACGAGCGATATGAGCACAAAGAGGGCGTCGTGTGCGGCGAAGAAGACCAAGACGGCGAGGGTGGCAAGGGAAACCCCCAGGGCGGCGCTGGCAGCGACCCTCGATCTGAACGGTGGTCCCGCCGGCTGCTCTGCTGTGACAGTCGCGCTTGCTCTCAGTTGTTCCGCCGGGCCTTGCGCCATGGTTCATCAGTCTCGCGCCTTCGCCTCGCGGGCGGGATGCGACGGAGCGGTCAGCGAACAAGAATTGAAGGACACGACGACAGGAGGACCCTTGACCGACAGTGGATCGCCTCAGGCGCCGCTTAAGTCGCTGCCCGGACAGCCGCGGCCACTCGGTGCCACGCCGCGCGACGGCGGGACGAACTTTGCGGTCGCTTCGTCTGTTGCCGATGGAGTCACGCTGTGTCTTTTCGACACATCCGGAAGCGAGACTCGGGTCCCCTTGCTCGAGTATGACGCCGGTGTCTGGCATGGCTTCGTCCCTGGCGTCCGAGCGGGTCAGCTCTACGGCTACCGCGTCAGCGGGCCTTACGACCCGGCACGGGGACTGCGTTGTAACTCCGCCAAGCTACTGCTCGATCCCTACGCCCGGGCGACATCGGGCACGGTCCTCTACGGTCCCGAGGTGCTCGGCCACGCGGCCGGCGACCTGGACGAAGCCAGCGAGCTGAACTCAGCAGGGCACGTACCCCGCAGTCTGGTCGTGAGCCCGACATTCTCTCCCGGCCATCCTCGTCCCGCTCACAACTACGCCGACACCGTGATCTACGAGGTGCACGTCAGGGGGTTCACGATGACCCATCCGGGCATACCGGCCGAGTTGCGGGGTACGTACGCCGGGTTGGGGCACGAGGCTGCAATTGCTCATCTCGTCGAGCTCGGGGTGACGGCGGTCGAACTTCTGCCGATCCATCAGTTCGTGTCGGAATCCTCCCTCCTCGACCGGGGTCTCACGAACTACTGGGGCTACAACACGATCGGCTTCTTCGCTCCGCATGACGGCTACTCCGCCTTGGTGAAGGCGGGCCAGGCAGGGGGACAAGTGGACGAGTTCAAGACGATGGTCGACGCATTGCACGCGGCGGGCCTTGAGGTGCTCATCGACGTAGTCTTCAACCACACGGCCGAAGGCGGCGAACTCGGTCCCACGATCTGTTTCCGCGGACTCGACAACCCGGCCTACTACCGGTTGGCACCGGGTGACCCGCGCCACTACGTGGACACGACTGGGTGCGGCAACTCCCTCAACGCGGCTGATCCGTTGACCCTCGAGCTGATCATGGACTCGTTGCGGTATTGGACCTCCGAGATGGGGGTTGACGGCTTCCGGTTCGACTTGGCGGCCACGCTCGGGCGCCAGGAGGGGGAATTCAATCACGTAGCTGCGTTCTTCGATCTCGTCGCGCAGGATCCCGTCGTGTCTCGAGTGAAGCTCATCGCTGAGCCCTGGGATGTCGGCCAAGCCGACAGCTACGACGTCGGCGGCTTCCCGCCCTTGTGGCGAGAGTGGAACGGCCGCTACCGCGATGCCATGCGCGACTTCTGGCGGGGACAATCCGGGCTCCTCGGAGAGTTCGCCGACCGGTTGACCGGCTCGGCCGATCTCTACCGCGCCGGACGGCGGCAGCCGACCGCGTCGGTGAATTTCATCACGGTGCACGATGGGTTCACACTGGCCGATCTGGTGTCCTACGACGGCAAGCACAATGAGGCGAACGGCGAGGAGAACCGGGACGGCTCGGCCGACAACCGGTCATGGAACTGCGGCGCCGAGGGTCTGACTGACGACCCGGCGGTCGTCGCCCTTCGGCAGCGCCAGCGACGGGTGCTACTCGCTACTCTCGTCGTGTCCTTCGGCGTGCCGCTTCTGCTGGGCGGTGACGAACTCGGCCGGACACAGCAGGGCAACAACAACGGATACTGCCAGGACAACGTGATCTCCTGGCACGACTGGACCCACGTCGACGCAGAATTCTTGTCCTTCGTCAAGCGCCTTTTGAGGCTGCGCAAAGAGCATCCCGTGTTCAGGCGGCGGAGGTTTCTCGCCGGTGTCGAGACAGCGGAGATCCAGTGGTTCACCCCCGCCGGGGCGCCGATGACGGTTGCGGACTGGACAGATCCTGAGGCTCGCTGCGTCGCTGTCTACCTCGACGGCCGCGACGACCCTGATCGGGCCGCCGACGGTACGTACCTGCTCGACGACGACTTTCTCGTCCTCGTGAACGGCTGGTGGGAGCCGGTCGGCTTCTCCATCCCATCCCTGCGGCCCGGCCAGGCGTGGGACGTCGAACTCGACACCTCAGATCCTCTGCGGGCGCCATCCCCCTCCCAGAGCGCCGGAACCGTGCTG
>DASPSK010000006.1:0-2460 GCA_035623975.1 Acidimicrobiales bacterium
GTCATCTTCCACGTGGAGGAAGGTCGCATCGAGAGGGCTCATCCGCTCCACAGCCACGTCCTCCTCGTCGCTCTCAAGCGCGTCGGTCCAGGCGCGTCGGTCCAGCTCCACGGTACAGTTCGCAGCAGATGTCCTCACCTCAGAAGACCGATGGGGCGGGCAGCGACGGGGGCGGCGGGACCATCCGACCGAGGCGCCCGCATCCGCTCCTTGTCGCCAGTGAGGCCCCTCGCGCCGTTGCCGAGCTCGCCTGGTTCGGGGCCTCCCGGCGGCTGCTCGCCCGGGCACCGCGTGGGGATGGCCACCCGGTGCTCGTGCTGCCCGGGCTGCTGGCGAGCGATCGCTCCACCGGGCCGATGCGCTCGTTCCTCGACAGCCTCGGCTACGACGTGAGCGGGTTCCAGCTGGGGCGCAACATCCCGACTCCAGAGCTGATCCAGCGTCTGCGCGACCGGCTCGCCGACCTACGCATCCGCGACGGGCGCCCGACGAGCATCATCGGCTGGAGCCTCGGCGGAATCTACGCGCGCCAGATCGCCCGGCGGGCGCCCGACTGGGTGCGGCTCGTCGTCACGCTCGGCAGTCCCTTCCGCCGTGTGGAGGGCGAGGAGAGCGTGGCCGTACCCGTCATGCGAGCCATGGGCGAGCGGGGCAACATCGAGTGGCCGGGATTTGCGGCCGGCGACGAGCCGCTCCCGGTACCGTCGACCTCCATCTTCTCGAGGACGGACGGTGTCGTACCCTGGCGAGCCTGCCTCGACACTATCGGGGGGCGCCACGAGACGCTGGAGGTGACCGGCAGCCACTGCGGCCTCGGGCACCACCCCGCCGCCCTCTGGGCGATCGCCGACCGTCTCGCCCAACCGGCCGGTCAATGGGCCCCGATGGAGGTACCGCCCGCCCTACGGCCGCTCCTTCGCGCCCACCCCGGAGCTTGAAGAGCACCTCCCGGCCCACCGATGTTACCGCTCTGTGAAGAATTCCTCCTTCGAGAGCACGCCGGCTGAGCGAAGTCGCGAGGGCTCGGAGAGCTGAGCTTGCCCTCGGCCTCGGCACTCCCCTCCCCCGGGGCCCACGCCGTCGAGATTCGCCCCTGGTCGGGGGCGGGAGGAGGCCCCGCCAGCGACCGGCTGCGAGGCGATGAAGGGGCAAGAGCCGCACGGCCCGCCTCGCCAGCCGAGCCCAATTCCAAGGGTTTCTCAGCGTTTGACAGAGGGGTGGGGCTCGATTAAGACGGCAGTTGTGCCCGTGACGGCGGGACCTGCACCCGGGGTTTGCCACCTCGACAGTTCCCGTACAGCCTCACGCGGCTAGAGCCGACGAAGGAGAACCATTGCGACCTGCCAGACTGCACGCGCGCCACCACTCGAGAGGGCCGACCTGGCGATTGGTTGTCGTCTTCGCACTGCTGGCAGCGATGGCTGCCATCGCCACCGAGATCCTGCCCGGTCCCGCCAAGGCCTCGGACTCGAGCACCTGCGCGGCGCCTCCCGGCACCTTCAGCATCGCCATCTGTGGCAACCAGTTCGTCAATCAAGCCGGACAGACCGTCGTGCTGCGCGGCGTCAACACCGAAGGTACGCAGTACGACTGCGCCCAAGCCGGCGCCGGGTTCTACGACGACCCGACGGTCTCGCCCGGCGACTACACGACCGAGATCGACGCCATGAAGGCCTGGGGCATCAACGTCGTGCGCGTGAACCTGAACGAACAGTGCTGGCTGGCGGGCACACAGGAGACGAGCGTCGACGACATCATCCCGGCGACGACCTATCAGACGGGTTACCCCATCCCGCCAGGCGACACCTACGACACATCGGTCAACGCCTACATGAACGAGATGGGTGACTACGTCGCCGCGCTCAACGCCAACGGCATCTACGCCGAGCTGGACCTGCACCTGAACGCCCCGAACGGCCAGGTCATCACCGATGCGAGCGGCGACTACCAGAACCCGCTGCCCGAGAGTTACAGCGACCTGTTCTGGAAGTCGGTGGCGGCGTATTTCAGTGACAACCACGCCGTGCTCTTCGGTGTGTTCAACGAACCGTTCCCGCCGAACGCCGCCGCGGACGGCGACACGGCCACCGGCTGGGGCTGTGACCTGAACGGTTGCACGGTGCCCGACTACACCAACACCTCGGACTACAGCACGGTCCCGTCGACGACCTACGCGGGTGAGGGCATGCAACAGATGATCGACGACATCCGCCAGTACAACACGACCGCGCCGCTCCTCGTCGGCGGCCCCGACTGGGCGGGCGACACCGACCAGTGGCTCGCCACCTTCTTCCCGGGCGGCGTCTCGATCGACCCCAGCGACGAGCTTGCGGCGTCGGTGCACATCTACTTTCCGTCGGGCAACTCACCGTGCGCGGACACCGACGACGTGACAACGGACTGCGGCGGCTACATCCCGCAGATCGCGGCCGTCACTCCCGTCGTGCTGGACGAGGTCGG
>DASPSK010000017.1:0-31038 GCA_035623975.1 Acidimicrobiales bacterium
GTCTGGAGCTGGTTCACCGGGTGGTTCAACCTGCTCGGGCAGGTGGCGATCACTGCAGGCATCGACTACGGATTCGCCACGTTCTTCACCCTGTTCCTGAACCTCACAACGGGTTACCCGGACACCGTCGGGTGGATCCTCGTCATCTACGGTGCGGTCCTCGTCGTGCACGGCACGCTCAACACCATCGGTGTGCGCCTCGTCGCCTTCCTCTCCGACGTGAGCGCCTGGTGGCACATGCTCGGCGTGCTCATCATCGCCGTCGTGCTCTTCGCCGTTCCGAGCCACCACGCCTCGATGGCGACGATCTTCACGAAGTTCGACAACGTCGTGAGCAACACCACGCTGCACGCCGCCTTCTACGTCTTCATGCTGGGCCTCCTCATGGCCCAGTACACCTTCACCGGCTACGACGCCTCGGCGCACATGTCGGAGGAGACCCACAGTGCCGCCTTCTCGGCGCCGCGGGGCATCGTGGCTTCCATCGGCATCTCGCTCATCGCCGGCTGGATCCTCATCATCGCCGTCACGTCGGTCCTCCCCTCGAACCCGACGACGTACGCCACGATCGCCGCCAACGGGGCGGCTCCCGTCCTCCTCTGGGAGAACGCCCTCTCGCGGGTGGGCGCAGAGCTTCTCCTCCTCATCGCCGTGGTTGCCCAGTTCTACTGCGGGATGGCGTCGGTCACCGCCAACTCCCGCATGCTCTATGCCTTCAGCCGTGACGGCGCCGTCCCGGGTCACCGCCACTGGCACCACATCAATCCGAGGACGAGGACACCCACGAACTCGATCTGGTTCTGCGTCGTCTTCGCCTTCCTCCTCGCTCTGCCGTCGAAGTGGAACACCACCGCCTACGCGGCGGTGACGTCCATCGCCACCATCGGCCTCTACATCGCCTATATCCTGCCGACCCTGCTGCGGCGCTTGCAGGGAAGGGACTGGCGGGGCGGCCCGTGGTCGCTCGGCAAGTGGAGCCCGTTGGTCGGATGGCTCGGGGTGGTCTGGGTGTGCTTCATCTCGGTCCTCTTCATGCTCCCGACGGTCGGGCTCTCCAGCCTCAACCACGACACCTTCAACTACGCCCCCATCGCCGTCGGCTTCGTCCTCGTCTTTGCGGGCGGTTGGTGGCTGCTGAGCGCACGCAAGTGGTTCCACGGACCGAAGGTGCAGGGGACCGAGGAGGAGCTGAAGCAGATCGAGCAGGAGCTCACGGCCAGACACGGTCCATCGGTGCCCTCAGCCGGTTGATCGACCGGCCGGGTCGGCGGTCGGTACGCAGGCCCATGCCCAGCCAACAGCCACCGGGTGCAGTCCTCACCACCGTCGCTGTCTTCCCGGAGTCCTACCTCCTCGAGAATCTTGCGGTCCGCTCCGACGGTTCGATCCTCGTCACGGCGGCCTTGCAAAAGGAGCTGTGGTACGTCCCGCCGGCCACAGCTGGGGCGCAGGTCGAGCCCCTCCGGCTCGAAACCTTCGATCAGGTCGCATCAGGGATCGTCGAGACCGAGCCCGACGTGTTCTATGTCAGTACGACCAACCTTGTCACGATGCAGGAGTCGTTTCTTCATCGGGTTGACCTGCGCGGATGGAGTCCCGGCGATCCGGTCCGGACGGTGTGCGTGCTCGAGTTCGACAAGCGCGCCGGCGGGCTCAACGGCAGCTGCCTCCTCGGTCCGTCCAGCATCCTCCTGGCGGACTCCGTCTCTGGCCTCATCTGGCGTGTCGATATCAGCCCCGATGGCCGGGAGCTCACAGCGCGCGTCTGGCTCAAGCACGAGAGCATGGATGTCGACCCTGCGAGCACGATCGTGCCCCCCCAGCCAGGAGTGAACGGCGTCCGCTATGCGGCGAGGAGCAACTACCTCTACTACACCTCCACGGCGCAGAAGCTGTTCATGCGGGTGCCCGTCGACGCCGGCACGCTCGATCCGGCAGGGCCCCAGCAACTCGTCGCCGGCGGCACCATGCCCGACGATTTCTGCATCGACGAGGAGGCCGGCGTGGCCTACGTCACGACCCACCGCCAGAACACCATCGATCGGGTGCCGCTGGACCCGGCGGCCGACCAGAGGAGACAGATCGTGGTGGGAGAGCCGTTGGACGAACAGCTGGTGGGTCCCACGAGCGTGGCGTGGGGGCGAGCTCCCGGGGACTACGGCCGGATCGCGTACGTCACGACGGACGGGGGTTTCATGGCGCCGCCATCGAACGAAGTCAGGCTGTCGAAGCTGGTACGTCTGGAGCTCTCCGGCGGACACGCTGGAGCCCGTGAAGCGGGCTGATGTTCGGGGCGCGGCCGCCCACCCGATCGACGGATAGGCCGCCGCGGGCGCTCACGTCGAGGCCGCCTCTCAGCTCAGGCGAGGCGGAGGACCACGGCCTCCTCCGGGCCGATTCGACCGCCATAGGCGGAGCCTGCTTCAGAGAGGGCGCCGAGGCCGCCGCTGCTGATCTCGACGACGAAGCGGGTGCTCGGTGCGGCCTTGGCCGCGTGCCCTGCGACGGAACGGCCGATCCGGGCAGCCGGCGTTTCCGCATCCGGTTGCCAGACGATCTCCTCCTCGGAGAAGTTCACCAACACCCACACTTCGTCGCCTGCGTGCTCCCGGCGAACGGCCAGCAGCGGCTCGGGTGACTCGAGGAGCTCGAGCCGGCCTCGCTTCAGCGCGCCCGTCGAGCGGCGAAGCGCCAGCAGTCGGCGGTAGAGGTGGAGGATGGAGGAGTCGTCGGCGGCGAGCGCGGCCACATTGCGGTCAGCTGCCGCCGGCGGGAACGGCAGCCAGGGCTGTGATCCTCCCAGTGCCCACCCGTGCAGGGGCGAGGCATCCCAAGGAATCGGGGCACGGCAGCCGTCGCGCCCGCCTTCGTCGACCGCGTGATCCGGCGGGATGACGGCGTCCTCGAGACCCAGCTCCTCGCCGGCGTAGAGAAACGGAGTCCCGCGCATCCCGAGCAGCAGGACCGCCGCTGCCCGCGCCCGTCGCTCCGAGCCGCCGTAGCGAGTCCGGTGCCGGGGGCGATCATGGCTGGAGAGCACCCACGTCGGCCAAGCGCCACGAGGCCGGAGGAGATCCTCGATCTCGCTCAGCCTCCGACGGAAGCAGCCCGCCTCGAAGGGGCAGAACATCGGCGAGAAGTTGAAAGCGAGCTGCAGCTCGTCGCCGTCGCCGTAGTACGGCGCCACGAGGGCGGTCTTGAGCAGAAACACCTCGCCCACGAGCACCGCCTCCTGCGGCCAGGCATCGACGTAGCTGCGCAGGCGGCGAAGAATCGGATGGGTTCGGGCGTCGTCGTTGAGAGCCGACCACGGAATGGACGCGAGCTCGGTGGGAGCGTCGGGCAAGGCCGGGTCCTTACCGAGGGCATGGGCCACGTCGATGCGAAAGCCGTCGACTCCCCGATCGAGCCAGCAGCCAAGGACGTCTTCCATGGCGCCGGCCACAGCGGAGTTCGACCAGTTGAGGTCGGGCTGCTCCGGTAGGAAGAGGTGCAGGTACCACTGGCCCGTGGTTGTGTCGAAGGTCCACGCCGGGCCCTCACCGAACGAGCGGCGCCAGTTGTTGGGCGGCCGGCTGGGATCCGCCGGGTCGGGGTCGCGCCAGACGTAGAAGTCGCGGTGAGCCGAATCTCGCGACGAGCGGGCGTCGACGAACCAGGGATGTTGATCGCTCGTGTGGTTCGGCACGAAGTCGACGATGACGCGAAGGCCGCGGTCGTGCGCATCGGAGAGAAGACGGTCGAAGTCCTCGTTCGTACCGAAGATCGGGTCGACCTCGTAGTAGTCCGAGACGTCGTAGCCGAAGTCCTTCATGGGCGAGCGGTAGAAGGGCGACAACCAGATGGCGTCGACCCCGAGCCAGACGAGGTGGTCGAGGTGGCGGCGGATACCTTCGAGATCGCCGGCGCCATCGCTGCGGGGACGAGGAGCGCCGGCGTCGCGGGCGACTGCGGTCAGCCGGCTCCTTCTCCCTTCAGGGTCCGCCAGGCAGAAGGACCTCGGATAGATCTGATAGAAGACGGCCTCCTTCCACCACGGCCACGACTGTTCCGTCACGTCGGGTCGATCACTGGGCGGGAGGGTCGGCGACGATCGCGCCGACGTCCTCTGCGGGGTCTGTCTCGGGCCTCGCCTCCGGCGGAGGTGCGCCTTCCCGCACCGTGCTCGGCCGCAGGTCGACTCGGAGCGTCAAGATCCCTCCCTCGAGCGAACCCGTGGCGTCACCCAGCATGGCGAAGTCTTGGAAGTCGAGGCGCATCTGGGACATGATCCGACGGCGCTCGTCGCCCTCGACGGGTGGGATGCCCCGTCGTCGGACGGCGTCCGCCCGCTCGCGGAACCGGGCGATCATGGCCTCGACGTCCAATTCCTCCGGCATCAGGCTCACGCTAACTTCCGGGCGCGTTGAGGCGAGCCTTGCGGCAGGCGGGAGCTGAGACGTGGGCGGCGGCTGGCGGGGCCGATCTCGGTCATTGGCGCGACTGCCTGGGGCGGGGGGGTCGGTGCGGGCACACAGATCGCCGCCCCGCCGGCTCGCCGGGCCGATCTGAGTGCCCAGGGCGACCCTGCAGGCCGAGTTCGCGCAGCCCAGGCAAACAGATCGCCGCCCGCCGGGCTCGCCGGGCGGATCTGAGTGCCCAGGGCGACCCTGCAGGCCGAGTTCGCTCACCCCAGGCAAACAGATCGCCGCCCGCCGGCTCTAACCAGCAACCCGAGAGAAACCCCCCAGATCCGCTCCGGTTGGCCGGCGGACCAAACCGGCTCGGCCCGCCCCGAGGCGCCGGCCGGTTGCCTGCCGAACCGGGGACGAGAACGTGTGTGGATCGACGACCCAAATTCCTGCTCCCGACGTTATGATGGCGCCTCGCGGCAGGTGGGAAAGCGCCCACGCGCGTACCACGCCGTCTGCGGGTCTGGACGCACTGACCGAAGAGGTGAGGCGATGTCCTGGTTACCTGGGAGTAGCTCGTGAAAAAGGGACGACACCGGCGATTCGAGGAGGCGCGCAGCCTGAAGCGCGCGTTCGAGGTGCGGGTGGAGCCGTGCCCGGAGTGCGGCCACATGCCGCCGGCGCCACACGCGTCGTGGTGCCTGTACGAATCCGAAGAGCTCGAGGACCCGGAAGACGAAGAGGAACGACCCGCCTACTGAGCTGAGGCTCGAGGCTGGCCCGCCAGTACCGAGCCCTCGATGTCAACGGCCCAGAACCGCGCTTCGGCATGCAGGGGTCCCCCCGTCGGCGTCACGGCGAGCGCCGCCCCCGCCGGACGGCGGGATGGGGAACCCGGACGGGCATGCCGGCATCGCGCCGCCCCTTGCCGAAACGCAGCCGGGCGTCGAGGTACCCGCTGACGAGCTCGTACACCTCGTCCCCCATCATCGCGACGAGCTCGTCTCTCATCGTCTTGTAGACGGGCTCGTGGCCGGTGAAGGCGTCGGCGGACTCCGTGCACCACCAGGCGAAATCCCCCCCGCCCCGACCCCAGTGCTGGCGTCGCCACTCGCCGATGGTCGTCGTGAGGTGACCGTCCGGGCCGACGTGCTCGTCCCGGCGCAGGGGAAGCTGCCAGCACACGTCGGGCTTGAGCCGTAGCGGCGGCGCGCCCGCCTCGAGAGCCGCCTTGTGGAGGGCGCAGCCGGCTCCCCCGGGGTGGCCAGGGCGGTTGAGGAAGATGCAGGCCCCGTCCACGAGCCGGGTTGTGACCTGGCGGCCCTTGCCGCCCCGCAGGGGGCCGCCCCGCTGGAGCGACACCGCACGGAACTGCCACTGCTCATCGGTCAGCTCGGCCGCCGCCGCCTCGACGCGGCGGGCGTCTTCCTCGCCGGTGAAGTGGGCTCCGTAGGAGCAGCAGCCCTGCTCGAGCTCCGGAGCGAGCTCCGTGAGGACCCCCTGACACCCCCGCCCGTAGATGCACTGCCAGGCGCTCTCGAGGAACGTCACGTCGACCAACCACGTGCGCTCCTCCTTCGGGTCGTCGAAGCTCACCCACTCGTGGGCGCCGGCCGGGACCGCCTTCACGAGGGCACGCCGAGCCGCCGCCGCTGGGCAGAGGTCGGCTCGGCGCAGCAGAACCACGACTCGGTCAGGCGGGGACGCTCCGGCCCCGGCAGCCACGGGGAGACTCGGGGCGCTGGAGGCGAGGCGCTGAGCGGTGCCCCCGCCCGACGGGCGAGCTCCCAGATGGCCGCGAAGGTGACGTCGGGCAGCTCGTCGGCCGCCAGCTCGGCTCGAGCGGCAATGGCCGCCTGCAGCTCGTCGAGGCCGGCGTCCTGCGCCACCCACTCGGCGCTGCCGTCGACGGAGCCCCGCAAGGATCCGGCGAGCATGGCGTCGGGGGTCTCCAGCAGGAGCGAGCCGTTGGGGAGGAGCAGGCGGATGGAGTACTGCACAGCATCGGTGCTCCAGACGAGATCCTGATCGGCCACGAACTCGAGCAAGGCGGCGACGGACGCAAGCGTCGTCCAGGGAGTGAAGGGCAGCCAGGAGGGGCGAAGCTCGACGCCGGCGGCGCGGACGATGGCGAGGGCGAGCGCCTCGTCGGCGGCGCGGTGGCCCTTGTCGAGGAGATCGAGGATCCCGTCGTCGACCGATTCGAAGGCTGACACGACGAAGAGCAGGCCGAGGTGGCGAAACTCGGGCCAGAGTTGGCGGTGGCGGATGATGTGCTCGACCTTGACCGTTGCGTCGAAGGTGACGGCGGGAAACTCGGCGTGCAGGCGGCGGGCGACCTCGAGGGCGTGGCCCGGCCGGTTGAGGAAGTCGGGATCGGCGAAGCTGACATGGCCTGCGCCGGCGGCGACGACCTGGGCGATGTCCTCGAGCACGACACCGGCGTCGATCAGGCGCGAGCGGCCGCGGTAGACGGCGGCGACCGGGCAGTGCTTGCAGCGGTGGTTGCAGCCGGTGGAGGCCGCCACGCTGGCAGTGACGATCTCCACGCCCGCGAGCCGGAGGCGGGCATACCGTTCGAGCGGGGGGAGATCGCGACGGAGCGGGCGCAGGCCCCTGGCGGCCGGACGGGGGCGCCCGAGCTCGATGCGCACGCCTCCGCTCGAGGAGGGAGCCTCCCCCTGGAGCGAATCGAGCCAGGCGAGGAGGACGGGGACCACCTCGCCGGCCACGAGGAGGTCGGGCGGGCGGAGGAGGTCGCCGTCGGAGAGCACAGGTGCGTAGAGACCGTGCCAGGCGACGGGAAGCTCGGGCCGAGCCAGCCGCAGGGCGGCGATCGCCTCGCGGCTGAGCCGGGTGGCGGTGTGCATGGGGATGGAGATGGCGGCCGCCTCCGCCCACACGAGGGCGTCAAGGGCAAGGTCGCTCACCGACAGGTCGAAACCCCGCGTCTCGTGCCCAGCGGCCTCCAGCGCCGCCGCCGGCCCTGCGATCCCGAGCGGCTGATGGCCGAGCTCGTAGGTCGAGAGAAGCAGCACACGCATCAACTCACCGTATCCGCGGGCTCCTCGAGCAGGCCACGTGCGTCGACCGCGGGGTCGATCTCGACCTCGAGGAGTCCTTCGGCTCTCCGCAGGGCGTCCTCCACGCCGGCGCGGCTGTCGCCGGAGGCGAAGACGAAGCCGAGATAGCGGTCACCCTCGGGGAGGGCTCGGATCGGGCGCCCGACCGGGATGG
This sequence comes from Acidimicrobiales bacterium, assembly GCA_035623975.1. Taxonomy (GTDB): domain Bacteria; phylum Actinomycetota; class Acidimicrobiia; order Acidimicrobiales; family Bog-793; genus JAKACA01. Next base: position 7,629 of record DASPSK010000017.1, read on the forward strand.
TGATCTCGACTCCGGTGACGCCGGGGAGGGCACGGACCTCGTCGATCCCCCCGACCGAGACGAGGGTACCGCTGCGCGGGATCGGGATCATGAGGACGCCGCAGGGGGAGGCGAGGCGGGCCGGCGGCCGCGAAGCGCCGAGGGCGTTGGCGATGACGAGCTCCTCGAGGCTGGAGCCGTCCGCCATCAACATCGCTTTCGAGCAGCGCCCGCCAATCGTGCGGGCGGCCACCTCGAGCACGACGACGGCGGCGGCGCTCGGGGCCGTCGCATCGTTGTCGCCGCCCGCGGCTCGGGCCGCTGCCGGCACGCGCAGCTCGGCGTGGAAGGGCCCCTCGTCCAGGCCGAGCGCCCGCACGGCGGTCGCCGTCGCCCCGTGCACGGCGTCGAGGTGGGTGGAGGAGAGGATGCTCGGGGAGACGTAGAGGGTTTCTTCGAAGTAGGGGCCTTCCAGCGGGTCGGGCTTGTCGAAGACCGTGATGATCTCGAGCTCGCCCTGGTGCAGGATGCCCTCGACGGCGACTTCCGGCCCGGGCACGAAACGCTCGACGAGCAGCCGGGGCTCGCCGGCTTCATCCTCGCTCTCGAGGATGGCGAGGATGCGCTCGGCCGCCGCCCGAGCCTCGGCGGGGGAATCGGCCCGGATGACGCCGCGGCTGGCCGAGAGCGAGGAGGGCTTCACGACGACGGGCACCCCGAGGCGCGCGGCGGCATCGGCGACTTCGTTGCCGCCGGCTCCCTCGACCACCACGAAGTCCGGTTGCGGGACGCCGGCGGCAGCGAAGCGGGCCCGCATGGCGGCCTTGTCGCGGGTGAGGGCCACGGCCTCGACCGGGCTATGGGCGAGCCCGAGCTGGGCGGACGCGAGGGCTGCGGTGAGGAGCCCCTGGTCGTCGACGCCGAGGACGGCATCGAGAGCGAGGCGGCCGTCGCGGCCGGCGTGGGCGACGATGCGGCGGGCGGCCTCGGGCGGATCGTCGAGCGGCAGCTCGAGAAACCGCTCGCCCATCGTTGCCGCCAGCGCCTGTGCCCGCTCCGATCCGACGACGACGTCGACGCCGAGCCGTTCGGCGGCCGAGAGGTATTCCTCGGCGCGGTAGGTGCCGGTCGGGAGGATGAGCAGGACACGGGACACGGTGGTCCCATGATGCCGCCCGCAGGGCGAAGAGCCGGTCGGGGGGCCGCCATGAGGGCTCCGGTGGGCTTGATCAAGTTGACGGGCGGTCTACCCTTTGAGCATGGCCGAGGAGGGTGTGCTGAGGGTGAGCGACGAGGCGCGGGCGGTCGTGATCGACATCCGCTCCGGCGAGGAGAATGCGGCTGCGCTCGCGCTGTGGCTGGAGGTGAGCGGCTCCGCCAACGGCGCCTTCACCTACGACATGTGGTTCCAGCAGGCCTCCGACGCCGGGCCGGGCGATGCCGTCTGGGAGTCCGAGGGCCTCTCGGTCGTCGTTGCGGCCAGCAGCATCGACCAGGTGCGGGGGGCAACGCTGGATGTGAGCACTGCCGGCGGGGAGCAGGGGCTCGTCATGATCAACCCCAACGTGCCGCCCTCACCCCGAGCCGCCGCCGGGGGCGCGCCCATTCCGGAAGCTGACCTCTCCTCGCCGACGGCGCAGAAGATCCTCGAGATCCTCGAGCAGGACGTGAACCCGCAGATCGCCATGCACGGCGGCTGGGCGGATCTCGTCGCCTTCGAGAACGGCACCGCCTATGTGCGCATGTCGGGTGGTTGCCAGGGCTGCGGGCTCGCCAAGGTGACCCTCAGCCAGGGCATCGCCGTCGCCATCCAGGACGCCGTTCCCGAGGTGCTCGAGATCGTGGACGTGACCGACCACGCCTCCGGCTCGAACCCGTACTACGAGCCTGCGAAGAAGTAGCTCCGGCCGCGGCGCCACCCGAGCACGCAGGCGCCCTACGGGCGCCGCCGGCCGCACTACCGTGGTGAAATGTTGAGGTTCCTCACGGCCGGTGAGTCGCATGGCAAGGCGCTCGTGGTCGTCGTCGAAGGCCTCCCCGCCGGGCTGGCGTTCGACGCCGAGCAAGTCGGCGACGAGCTCGCCCGCCGGCGGCTCGGCTACGGGCGGGGACCGCGTATGCGTTTCGAGCGGGACGAGGTCACACTCCTCGGCGGCATCCGCCATGGCCGCACCCTTGGCTCGCCCGTCGCCATCGAGATCGCCAACACGGAGTGGCCGAAGTGGCAGGACGAGATGTCGCCCGCGCCCGGCGTTCCCTCCAAGCCGCTGACCGCACCGAGGCCGGGGCACGCCGATCTGGCGGGGATGCAGAAGTACGGCTTCTCGGACGCCCGCGACGTGCTGGAGCGGGCGTCGGCTCGTGAGACGGCCGCACGGGTGGCCGCCGGATCGCTGGCGAAGGCACTCCTCGCCGAGCTCGGCGTGTTCGTTCTCAGCCACGTCGTGGCCCTCGGCCAAGCGAGCGCCGCCGCCGACACCCACCCCCTGCCGAGCGACCTCGAGCGCATCGACGAGTCACCCGTCCGTTGCGCCGACCCCGTGGCAGAGCAGGCGATGATCGAAGAGGTGAAGGCGGCCGCCAAGGTGGGCGACTCCCTCGGGGGCACGGCCGAGGTGCTCGCCTACGGCGTTCCCGTCGGTCTCGGGAGCCACGTGCACTGGGACCGCAAGCTCGACGGCCTGCTCGCCCAGGCCGTCATGAGCATCCAGGCGGTGAAGGCCGTCGAGATCGGCGACGGCAGGGCGATCTCGCGGGTGCGCGGCTCTGAGGGCCACGACGCCATCTACTGGGACGGCGACGCCGGCGACTACGTGCGCCGCACCGCCCGGGCCGGTGGCATCGAAGGGGGTATCTCCACCGGCTCGCTCCTCCGGCTGCGCGCCTCCATGAAACCCCTTGCCACCTTGAACCGCCCCGTCCTTGCCACCGTCGATGTCGCCACGAAGGAGCCGACGGTGTCGTTCAAGGAGCGCACCGACGTGACGGCCGTCCCTGCCATGGGGGTCGTGGCCGAGACGATGGTGGCGCTCGTGCTCGCCTCCGAAGCCCTCCGCAAGTTCGGGGGCGACTCGGTGGCCGAGCTCGTGCGCAACGCCGATGCCTCCGCCAAGGCCCTGCACGAGACTCCCTCCGCCGCCGGCCCCCCCGGAGGCGCCCTCGGCCACGGCAACCGAGAGGCCGATGCCTGACCACGTCTTCCTCGTGGGGATGATGGGCTCGGGCAAGACGACGACCGGCCGGCTGCTGGCCTCCCGCCTGGGCCGCGTCTTCCACGACAGCGACGAGGACGTCCTCGCCCGCACCGGCATGGCCGTCCCCACCATCTTCGCCACTCGCGGGGAGGCGGCCTTCCGGGCGCAGGAGAGGACGGTGCTGGCGGCCGCCATCGCTTCCAGCACACCCGGCGTCATCGCCGTCGCCGGAGGTGCCGTCCTCGACCCGGACTCGCGCCGGCGGATCCGCCGGGCCGGTTTCGTCATCTGGCTGCGGGCGGCGCCCCACGTCCTCGCCGCCCGTCTCGGCGCCGGCGAGGGCCGGCCGCTCCTCGAGCACGAGCCGGCGGCCACGTTGCGCCTCCTCGAGGCCCGACGGCGCGTCGTGTACGAAACCGTCGCCGATGCGACCATCGACGTCGACTGGATCGAGCCGGCCGTCGTCGCCGAGCGGGCCGAGCGGCTGGCGCGGGCCTGGCTCGACCGGAAGGAGTCGCCCGTGGGGCCGCCCCCGCGCCCGCAGGCCCCGTGTGCCCCGGGCGAGGCGGGAGCTCCGGCCGCATGACCATGAGCCCTCGCTCGAGCCCTCTCGTGAGCGTTCGCATCGATCTCGGAGCGCGCTCCTACGACGTCCTCGTCGGTCCCGGTGCCCGCACCGAGCTTGCCCGCATGGTGCCGGTCACGGCTCGCCAGGCTGTCGTCGTCACCCAGGCGGGCATCGGAGTCGCCGCCGGCCTCGAGGCCGGCGTCCCGACCACGATCGTCGAGATCCCGCCGGGCGAGGGCGCCAAGTCCCTGGCGACCGTCGAGATGCTCAGTCGCAGCTTCGCCGAGACCGGCCTCACGCGGCGGGACGTGGTCATCGGCGTGGGCGGCGGGGTCGTGACCGATGTCGCCGGTTTCGCCGCCTCCTGCTGGCACCGGGGCACGGGCGTCATCCACGTGGCCACGACGCTGCTCGCCCAGATCGACGCCGCCATCGGGGGGAAGACGGGCGTCAACTTGCCGGAGGGGAAGAACCTCGTGGGGGCGTTCTGGCAACCGCTCGGCGTCATCTGCGACATCGAGGTCCTCGCCAGCCTGCCGCCTGCGGAGTGGCGGTCGGGTCGGGGAGAGCTGGCGAAGTACGCCTTCTTGGGCGTGGAGGATCTCGACACCCTCGACCTGGGAGAGCAAGTGGCGCGCTGCATCGAGTGCAAGGGGAGGATCGTCTCGGCCGACGAGACCGAGGACGGGCTCCGCATGGTTCTCAACTACGGGCACACGCTCGCCCACGCCCTCGAAGCCGCCGGCCTGGCAGGCGAGTCGGGTGACTTCGAGGACGCCACCGCTCACGAGCACTCCGCCGGAGCGCCCTTGCTCCGCCACGGCGAGGCAGTGGCCGTCGGCCTCGTGTTCGCCGCTCGGCTGGCGAAGGCGCTCGGGCGCATCGACGAGGAGCGCGTGGAGCGGCACGAGCGCCTCGTGGCCGACTACGAGCTCCCTTCGCGCCTCCCGAGCGGAGCCGAGCCCGCTTGCCTCATCGAGCTCATGCGTCGCGACAAGAAGGCGCAGGGCGACCTCACCTTCGTGCTCGACGGCCCGAGGGGTGTCGAGCCGGTGAGGGGCGTGCCGAGCGGCACGGTCCTCGAGGTCTTGGAAGGACTCCGATGACGGATCGTCGCGTGCTGCTGCTGCTGTCCGGGCCCAACCTCCAGCTCTTCGGCGAGCGCCAGCCGGAGATCTACGGCCCCGAAACCCTCCCCGAGCGTGTGCAGCGAGCCACCGCCACGGCGAACCGCCTCGGCTTCGCGCTCGAGCACGTGCAGAGCGACGCCGAGGCGGGTCTCGTGGAGGCGGTCCACGGTGCCCGCCACCGCGTGGCGGGCATCATCGTGAACGGCGGGGCGCTCTCCCATTACGGGTGGTCGCTGCACGACGCCCTCGCCGCCTTCGACGGCGTCATCGTCGAGCTGCACGTCTCGAACCCGCAGGGCCGCGAGTCCTGGCGCCGCCGCTCGGTGCTGGCGCCGGTGGCAAACGGCGTGGTGGCCGGCTTCGGCGGCTTCGGCTACGAGCTCGCCGTCGAGGCCGCCGCACGACTGCTCGGGACTTGACCGCTGCCTCTAGAGTTCCCGCCATGTCGAACGGGCGGGAACGCTCTTTCTTGCCGCCCATGGACGTGGCCGGGCGGATGGGGCGCCTGCGCGACCGGCTGGCCGAGGCCTCCTGCGACGCCCTCCTCGTCACGGGCCTGATCAATGTGAGATACCTGACCGGTTTCTCGGGATCGGCCGGCATGCTGCTCGTGACGCAGGAGGGGGCGCTCCTCGTGTCCGACGGGCGTTACCGCGATCAGGCCCGCGAGCAGCTGGACGCAGCCGGCGTGGAGGCGAGGATCGAGATCGGCCGCCCGGCTGAGCAGCTGACGGCCATCGACGGGGCGACGATGGGCATCGGGCGCCTCGGGCTCGAGGCCGACGTCATCACCTGGGCGGTCCAGCAGCGGCTCGCCTCCAGCCTCTCGTGCGTGAGCGCCGGCGGCTCGCTTGTCGCCACCCGCGGCATCGTCGAGGAGCTGCGGATCGTCAAGGACGCCGGCGAGCTCGCCCGCATCGAATTGGCGGCGGACATCGCCGATGTCGGCCTCGCCCAGGTGAAGGAGCACCTGCGGGACGACCTCACCGAGCTGCAATTCGCCGTGGAGCTCGACTTCGAGATGCGCCGGCGCGGCGCCGACGGCGTCTCCTTCGAGACGATCGTCGCGGCCGGGCCGAACGGAGCCCTCCCTCACCACGCCCCGTCCGACCGGCGGATCGCTCCGGGCGAGCTCGTCGTCATCGACTTCGGCGCCGAGGTCGACGGTTACCGCTCCGACATGACGCGGACTCTCTGCGTGGGCGCCGTGTCCTCCGCCGAGCTCGTCGACCTCCTCGATGCCGTCCTCGTCGCCCAGCGGGCAGGGGTGCGGGCGATCCGCCCGGGCGTGACCGGGGCCGAGGTCGACGGCGCCTGCCGCGACTCGCTCGAGCTGGCAGGCTACGGCGCGTTGTTCGTGCACGGCACGGGCCACGGTGTCGGCCTCGAGATCCACGAGGCCCCGGCGCTGGCGGCAGGGTCCACTGATATCCTCGTGGAAGGAGCGGTCGTGACCGTCGAGCCGGGCGCCTACCTCTCAGGCGTCGGAGGCGTCCGCATCGAGGACACCCTCGTCGTTACGGCGACCGGCGCCCGCGCCCTCACCAAGTCGACCAAGGACACGATTCTCTGATGACCCTCTCCACGAACGATCTGCGCAACGGCATGGCGCTCGACCTGCCCGACGGGCTCTTCACCGTCGTCGAGTTCCAGCACGTGAAGCCGGGCAAAGGCGGTGCCTTCGTCCGCACGAAGTTGCGCAACATGCGGACGAAAGCGGTCATCGAGAAGACGTTTCGGGCCGACGAGAAAGTCGAGCAGGCCGTCATCGACAAGCGTGAGATGCAGTACCTGTACCGGGACGGCGACCAGTTCGTCTTCATGGACAACTCGACCTACGACCAGATGTACGTGGACGCCACGTCGCTCGGCGATGCCGCCTCGTACCTGAAGGAGGGTGACTCCGCCATCCTGCAGATGTACGACGGCGCCATCGTCGACGTCGATCTACCGGCGGCCGTGGAGCTGACTGTGACCGAGACGGAGCCGGGCATCCAGGGCGACCGCGTCTCAGGGGCCCGCAAGCCCGCCACCCTCGAGACCGGGCGCGTCCTCAGCGTGCCGCTCTTCGTGAACCCGGGTGACCGCATCAAGGTGGACACCCGGAGCGGTGAGTACATCACCCGGGCCTGAGCCCTCCGGCTCCCGCCCGCGCGCCCGCTCCGGCCGCGCCCATGCCCCCGGCCAGCACTTCCTCGGAGGCTCGGGAGAGCGCCGCCGATCCCGGGAGCGTGCGCTCGAGCTCAGCTACGAGGCCGAGCAGAAGGGGCTCCTCCCGGCCGAGCTGCTGGCCGAGCTGCCGGTCCCTCCGTCCGACTATGCCCTTCAGCTCGTGACCGGGCTCACCGAACGCCTCGACGACGTGGACGAGCTCGTCTCGGGCCACTCCTCGGGCTGGGCGATCGAGCGGATGCCCGCCGTCGACCGGTGCATCCTCCGCATCGCCACCTACGAGCTCATCAGCGAGCTCGCCGTCCCCGTCGCCGTCGTCATCGACGAGGCCGTCGAGCTGGCGAAGGAGTACTCGACAGAGGACTCGCCCCGCTTCATCAACGGCGTGCTGGCGGCGATCGCCGACACCGTGCGAGGCGAGGAGGCGCCCGCCTCACCGGGTGCGCCGTTCGGGCGAGGCAGCTCCGAGGGGGCGCGACCATCGCCCGCTCACCGGCCCGCAGGAGGGCGAGGCGACGGGTACGGCTCATGAGCAGCGCCTACGGAACGGCGGGGGTCGACTACGAGACGCTCGATGCCGCCAAGCGGTGGGCGATCGAGCTCGCCGCCGGTACGCTGGCGTTGCCGGCGGGACGAGGCGCCCGCGTGCTCGGGACCTCGATCGGCGAACCGGCGACGCTCCTCGAGCTCGGCGGCCTGACCCTCGCCGTCGTGCTCGAGTGCCTGGGGACGAAGTCGATGATCGCCCGCGATGTCGAGGACGTCCTCGGGCTGGATCGCTGGGACGCCGTCGGGGTCGACGCCGTCGCCGCCATCGTCAACGACCTGTGCTGTGTCGGAGCGCTCCCCCTCACGCTGAACGCCTACTTCGCCACCGGCTCGGCCTCGTGGTACTCGGGCTCCCGGCACCGCTCCCTCGTGGCCGGATGGGCAAGGGCCTGCGAAGCGGTCGGTGCCGCCTGGGTCGGGGGCGAGTCGCCGACACTCTCTGGGCTCCTCGACCCGGGACAGATCGACCTGGCGGGGTCGGCCCTCGGCCGTGTGCCGGAGGGCGGCCGGCCCTGGCTCGGGCGCGACCTCGAGCCCGCCGACGAGATCGTCGTCGTGGCTTCGAGCGGTCTGCACGCCAACGGCGCCTCCCTCGCCCGGGCGCTGGCTTCATCGGCGGACCGCTGCCCGCACGGGTGGGCGGAGAGCCTGCCGAGCGGGCGCCGCTTCGGCGAAGCCGTGCTCGACCCGAGCGTCCTCTACCCGAGGCTCGTGGAGGCGATCTCCGGGGCGCAGGTGCCCGTGCACTACGCCAGCCACGTCACCGGGCACGGCTGGCGCAAGCTCATGCGCGCCGACCGCCGGCTCGGCTACCGGCTCACCGCCCTGCCGGAGGTCCCCGAGGTGCTCGCCTTCATGGTCGAGCGCGCCGGGCTCGATGCCCGGGAGGCGTACGGGACGTTCAACATGGGGGCGGGTTTCGCCCTCTTTGTCGCCGCCGGTGCTGGCGAGGCGGCCGTGGCGGCAAGTCGTGGCGCCGGCTATGAGGCCATGCTCGCCGGCCGCGTGGAGGCGGGCGAGCGCCGGGTCGTGATCGAACCGATCGGCGTCACCTACGACGCGAGCGAGCTCGACGTGAGGTGAGCGAGGCGAGCGGGGCCAGCGGGGCCAGCGAGGCCAGCGAGGCCAGCGGGGCCAGCGAGCCATCGAGCCGGCGAGCTGAGTGGGGCCCGCGACGTGCGTGAGACCGCCGAGGGCCTGCTCAGGCGCTTGCCCTCCGGCAATGGCGGCACGCGCCCGGGCGAGCCTCTATGCTGATCTCTCGGACGTGAAACGGGTCCCGTGAGGCCCGTACGGACGAAAGGGAGCCCGAGTGGCCGAACGAGAACGAAGGATGGCGCGCCCGACTGGGCGCGTTTTTGTTGCCCGCGCCCAGGTCATGGACGCCGACGAAGTCACCCGGGCGCTCCGGCGCATCGCCCATGAGGTGATCGAGCGCAACCACGGCCTCGCCCAGGTGGTCGTGATCGGCCTGCAGACCGGGGGTGTTCCCCTGGCCGAGCGGCTGGTCTCGGTGCTGAAGGAGATCGAGGGTGTCGAGGTTCCCCTCGGGACCCTCGACGTGGCCTTCTACCGCGACGACATCGGGCTGCGGCCGGTGGTGCCGGAGGAGGTCACGAGCATCCCCGTCGACCTGACGGGTGCCACCGTCATCCTCGTCGACGATGTCCTGTTCACCGGGCGCACCGTGCGGGCGGCCCTGGATGCCCTCGCCGACTATGGGCGCGCCCGGGCGGTGCAGCTCGCCGTGATGGTGGACAGGGGGCACCGTGAGCTGCCTATCCGGCCCGACTACGTAGGAAAGAACCTCCCAACCCGACGCGACGAGGTCGTGGACGTGACCTCCGAGGGTGTGAACATCGGCGAGCTCGTCGCCGAGAGGAGCCAGTGATGACGATGACAAGCGAGTTCACCGGGGCCGACCCGGCGCCGGCGGCAGCCCGCGAGAGCGGTGTGCGCCACCTCATATCCGTGGCGGATCTCGACCGTGAGGCGATGCTCGGGATCTTCCACCTCGCCGACGCCTTCAAGGAGGTGGCCGAGCGCCCGATCCCCCGCGTGCCGGCCCTGCGAGGAAAGACCGTCGCCACGCTCTTCTTCGAGCCCTCGACGCGCACGCGGCTCTCCTTCGAGGCGGCGGCCAAACGCCTCTCGGCCGACGTCATGTCCTTCAGCGCCTCCACTTCGTCGCTCGAGAAAGGCGAGTCGCTCCGGGACACGATCGAGACGATCGACGCCATGGGTGTCGACGCCATGGTCGTTCGGCACAAGTCGTCCGGCGTGCCCTCACAGGTACGTGCCTGGACCAAGGCGAGCGTCGTCAACGGCGGCGACGGCCAGCACGAGCACCCGACGCAGGCCTTGCTCGACTGCTACACGATCCGCGAGGCGCTGGCAGACCGGGTACCGGCGGGCGGCGCCGGCCCGGAGGATCTCCGCGGCCTTCGTATCGCCATCGTCGGCGACGTCCGCCACAGCCGCGTCGCCCGATCCGACGTGCTCGCCATGACGGCCCTCGGTGCCGAGGTCGTGCTCGTCGGCCCGCGCACGCTCCTGCCGCCCTCGCTCGAGGGGTGGCCGGTGAAGGCCACGGCCGACCTCGACGACGTCATGGGCTCGCTCGATGTGATCTACCTCCTCCGCATCCAGAAGGAACGCGCCCAAGCGGCCCTCCTGCCGTCACTCGAGGAGTACCACCGGCGTTTCGGCCTGACGCGCGAGCGCGCCGCCCACCTCGACCCTCGGGTGCTCGTCATGCACCCGGGGCCGATGAATCGGGGCGTCGAGATCGCCCCCGAAGCCGCCGAGCTGCCCTCGTCGCTCATCACGCGGCAGGTGCGAAACGGAGTCCTCATCCGCATGGCCGTCCTGTTCCACCTCCTCGGTGCCGGCGGCCCCCTCCCCGTCGCCCCCGGCCACTCCGACAGCGGCCCCGCCGGTGAAGGCCGCTCCGAAGTCGGGCACCCCGGTGAAGGCCGCTTCGATGTCTCCGGCTCCGAGCCCGGCCAAACCGGCGCCGGCCCCGAGGCGGGCGGTGCGTCCGATGCCTGAGCACGACGGCGGAGCTGACCGGCCGGCCCTGCTCGTGCGCGGCGGGCGGGTCATCGACAGCGAGGGCGAGCGCAGGGCGGACGTGCTCATCCAGGGACGCGACATCGTCGCCGTCGGGACGGACTTGCCGGCCGGCGGCAACGGCGTCACCGTGCTCGACGCCGGGGAGTGCATCGTGGCGCCAGGCCTCGTCGACCTGCACACGCACCTGCGCGAGCCCGGGGGCGAGATCGCCGAGACGGTCGAGACCGGGACGCGAGCAGCCGCCGTGGGCGGTTACACGGCCGTCGTCGCCATGCCGAACACCGAGCCCGCCATCGACAACCCGTCGATCGTGCGCGATGTGCTCGCCCTCGGTCGCTCGGCCCTCGCCGAGGTCGCCGTGGCGGCCGCCATCACGGTCGGGCGGGCGGGCACGACGCTCAGCCCCATGGGTGAGATCGCCGCCCTCGGCGTCCATCTCTTCACCGATGACGGGCGGGGCGTGCAGGACTCGGGCCTCATGCGCCGGGCGCTCGAGTACGCAAGCGATCTCGGGGTCGTGCTCGCCCAGCACTGCGAGGATGCCGGCCTGGCAGCGGGAGGCCACATGCACGAGGGCGCATGGTCGAGCCGCCTCGGCCTGAGTGGCCAGCCTGCCGTGGCCGAGGAGGCGATGGTCGCCCGTGACCTCGCCCTCGTGCGCGAGACGGGCGCACCCATGCACTTCCTCCACCTCTCCACGGCCGGATCGGTCGAGCTCATCCGCAGGGCCAAGGCCGACGGCCTCCCCGTCACCGCCGAGGTGACGCCCCACCACCTCGTGCTCACCGATGCCTGCGTCGCCGGCTATGACACCGCCTTCAAGGTCAACCCGCCGCTGCGCACCGACGCCGATGTCGCCGCCCTGCGAGAGGCGCTCGTCGACGGAGTCATCGACGCCGTCGCGACCGATCACGCCCCCCATGCGACCGAGTTCAAAGAGGAGCCGTTCGATCTCGCCCCCTTCGGCATGATCGGCCTCGAAACCTCCCTCGCCGTCCTCCACACGATCTCCGCCGGGGACTCGCCCGACGGCTGGCCGGGCGGCTCCTGGCCTCTGGCGGAGCTGCTGGCGTCGGTCTCGTGGCGGCCCGCACGCATCGCCAAGCTCGACCGCGCGTCGGGCGGGCGGCAGGGAGGCCCGATCGCGCCAGGGGCGCCAGCCAATCTCGTCGTCTTCGATCCGGCCGAGATCTGGAAGGTCGACCCGGGAGCGATGGTTTCGCGCAGCCACAACACGCCCTTTGCCGGCATGCTGCTCACCGGGCGCGTGCGCCACACGATCTACGAGGGCGAGGCGATCGTGATCGACCAGCACGCCCAACGATGAGGCAGCTGGCCCTCCTTGTCCTGAAGGACGGGACCGTCTTCGAAGGCGAGGCCATGGGTGCGCTCGCACACGGGCTCGACGGCGAGGCGCCGAAGTCGATCGCAACGGGTGAGATCGTCTTCAACACGTGCCTGTCGGGTTACCAGGAGGTGCTCACGGACCCGTCCTACGCCGGGCAGGTCATCGCTTTCACGTACCCGCACATCGGCAATTACGGCGTGTCCCCCGAGGACGAGGAGAGCGGGCGGCCCTTCTGCCGCGGCGTCGTCGTGCGCGACATCATCGACCGGCCGAGCAACTGGCGATCGGCCGAGAGTCTCGAGGGCTTCCTTGTCAGCCGGGGCGTCCCCGGCATCACCGGGGTGGACACGCGTCGCCTCACCCGGCACATCCGCGACGCCGGCGCCATGCCGTGCGCCTTCGGAACTGCTCCGGAGGCGACGCTGCTCGAGGCGGCCAGGGCCGAGCCGGGCACCGAGGGGGTCGATCTCGTCGCCGAGGTGACCACACCGGTGGCCTACCGGGCGGGCTCGGGCGGGAGCGACCTCAGCGTCGTCGCCTACGACTTCGGCATCAAGACGACGATCCTGCGGAACCTGGCCGGCGTCGCCGAGGTCGAGGTCGTGCCCGCCACGACGCCGGCGGCCGAGGTGCTCGAACGCCAACCGGACGGCGTCTTCCTCTCCAACGGCCCCGGTGACCCGGCGGCCCTCGGTCACCTCGTCAGCGAGGTGGGCAAGCTCGTCGGTGAGGTGCCCGTCTTCGGCATCTGCCTCGGCCACCAACTGCTCGCCTCCGCCCGCGGCGGCTCGACGTTCAAGATGCCGTTCGGGCACCACGGCGGCAACCATCCCGTCAAGCGCCTCGAGACCGGGACCGTCGAGATCACGAGCCAGAACCACGGCTATGCGGTCGTGGACGGCAGCGTGCAGGCCGCCGAGCTCACCCATGTCAACTTGAACGACGGGGTCGTCGAAGGGCTCCGCCTCGCCGGCGAGCGTGCCTTCAGCGTCCAGTACCATCCCGAGGCGGGCCCCGGACCGCACGACGCCCGCTACCTCTTCGAGGAGTTCCGCCTCCTCATGGAGTCCAGCCGCTGATGGGCAAGCGCGAGGACATCTCCTCCATCCTCGTCATCGGTTCGGGCCCGATCGTGATCGGGCAAGCATGCGAGTTCGACTACTCCGGCACGCAGGCCTGCCGGGTGCTCAGGTCCGAGGGCTACCGGGTGATCCTGGCCAACTCCAACCCGGCGACGATCATGACCGACCCCGAGCTGGCCGACCGCACCTACGTCGAGCCGCTCGACGTCGAGGTCCTCACGGCCATCATCGAGCGGGAGCGCCCGGACGCGCTCCTGCCGACGATGGGGGGCCAGACGGCGCTCAACCTCGCCATGGAGCTGTCCGAGCGGGGCGTGCTCGAGCGCTTCGGCGTCGAGCTCATCGGTGCCAAGATGGAAGCGATCGCCACGGCGGAGAACCGCGACCGCTTCAAAGCCGCCATGACGGAGATCGGGCTCGGGGTGCCGAGGTCTGGCTTCGTGACGGCGCCGAAGCGCACCGGGCTCGACGGCGTGGAGCGCTTCGACGTCAACGCCGGCCTCGAGCTCGCCCTCGCCGTGGCCGAGGAGATCGGCTACCCGGTGATCGTGAGGCCGTCGTTCATCCTCGGGGGCAAGGGGACGGGCATCGCCCAGGACGCGGACGACTTCCGCCCGCTCGCACGCACCGGTCTCGCCACGAGCCCGGTCGGCGAGATCCTCATCGAGCACTCCATCAGCGGATGGAAGGAGTTCGAGCTCGAGGTGATGCGCGACCGGCTCGACAACTGCGTCGTCGTGTGCTCGATCGAGAACTTCGACCCGATGGGCGTGCACACAGGCGACTCCGTCACCGTCGCGCCCGCCCAGACGCTCTCCGACGTCGAGTACCAGTCCATGCGCGACGCCGCCTTTGCCTGCATACGCCGTGTAGGGGTCGAGACGGGCGGTTCCAACATCCAATTCGCCGTCAACCCCGAGACAGGCGAGCTGCTCGTCATCGAGATGAACCCCCGCGTATCGCGGTCATCGGCTCTTGCCTCCAAGGCGACCGGCTTCCCGATCGCCAAGATCGCCGCCCGCCTCGCCGTCGGCTACACCCTCGACGAGATCGGCAACGACATCACGAAGGCGACGCCGGCGTGCTTCGAGCCGACGATCGACTACGTCGTCACGAAGGTACCCCGCTGGGCCTTCGAGAAGCTTCCGGGGGCGCCCGCCCGACTTGGCACCCGCATGCAGTCGGTCGGCGAGGTGATGGCGATCGGACGGACGTTCGAGGAATCGCTGCAGAAGGCCTTGCGCGCCCTCGAGCTCGGCCGGGCGGGCCTCAACTGCGACCCCGGCGAGGCCCGTTTCGACACCGTTGCGACCGACGAGCTCGTCGAGCGGGCCACCGTGCCGAGCCCGGAACGGCCCTTCCAGCTGGAGTCAGCCCTCCGCCGGGGCGTGAGCGTCGAGGAGCTGGCGGAGACGACCGGCATCGACCCGTGGTTCTTGGATCGCCTCGCCGCCATCGTGGAGGGGCGCCGCGCTCTGGAGTCTCGGGCCGAGGCCCTCGGCGCCGGCGGGCTCGCCGGCCTGACGAGGGCCGAGTGGCGAAGGGCGAAACGTCTCGGTTTCTCCGACGCCCAGCTCGCCTTCGTCTTCGGTGCCAGCGAGCAGGAGGCGCGCACGGCGCGGTGCGCGGCCGGGGTGAAGCCCACGTTCAAGACGGTCGACACCTGCGGGGCGGAGTTCGCCGCCGAGACGCCCTACTACTACTCGACCTACGAGGACGAGGACGAGGTGAGACCGGCGGCTGCCCCCCGGGTCGTGATCCTCGGCTCCGGGCCGAACCGCATCGGGCAGGGGATCGAGTTCGACTACTGCTGTGTGCACGCTTCCATGGCGCTGCGGGCCGCCGGCTACGAGACCGTCATGATCAACTGCAACCCGGAGACGGTCTCCACCGACTACGACACGTCCGACCGCCTCTATTTCGAGCCGCTTACCGAAGAGGCGGTGCTCGACGTCGTGGCGGCAGAGGACGGTGCAGGCGCCGGGGGCGTCGTCGGCGTGATCGTGTCGCTCGGGGGCCAGACGCCGCTCCGGCTCGCCGGTCGACTGCCCGCCTCTCTCATCCTCGGGACGAGCCCGAGCGCCATCGATGCGGCCGAGGACCGTGAGCTTTGGTCGGCCGTGTGCCACGACCTCGACATCCCGCAACCCGCCGGCGGGACCGCCCGGACGGTGGAGGAGGCCGCGGCCATCGTGCGCCGCGTCGGCTATCCCGTCCTGTTGCGCCCGAGCTATGTGCTGGGCGGCCGGGCGATGGAGATCGTCTATGACGACGACGGCCTCGCGTCCGCTTTCGCCGAGCTGTCGCTCGGGGCCGAAGGAGCGCTCGCTTCCGAGCGGCCCATCCTCATCGACCGCTTCCTCGAGGACGCCATCGAAGTGGACGTGGACGCCATCAGGGACTCGGCCGGGGAGGTGCTCATCGGGGCGGTCATGGAGCACGTCGAGGAGGCCGGCGTGCACTCGGGTGACTCGGCCTGTGTCATCCCGCCACCGACGCTCGGCGGGCCCACGGTCGCCGTCATTGAGGACTACACGGAGCGGATCGCCCACCGGCTGGGCGTCGTCGGCCCCATCAACGTCCAGTATGCCGTCAAGGACTCGCAGGTGTTCGTGATCGAGGCGAACCCGCGGGCCTCGCGGACGATCCCCTTTGTCGCCAAGGCCACCGGCGTCCCCCTCGCCAAGATCGCCGCACGCGCCCTCGTCGGCACGACGCTTGCGGAGCTGAGAGCCGAAGGCGTCCTGACCACCGGAGCACCTCTGGCGCGAGACGCCCACGTGAGCGTGAAGGAGGCGGTCCTCCCCTTTGACCGGTTCCCGGACGTCGACTCGCTCCTCGGTCCGGAGATGCGCTCGACCGGAGAGGTCATGGGGGCCGACCGTACCTTCGGGCTCGCCTTCGCCAAGAGCCAGATCGCCGCCGGCAACCGCTTGCCGGAAAAAGGCGTCGTGTTCCTCTCGTTGGCGGACCGCGACAAGGCGGCGGGAGTGGAGGTGGCGTCGGCGTTCGCGGCCTTGGGTTTCTCGCTGGCGGCGACGTCGGGCACGGCTGCGCACCTGGCCGAGAAGGGCATCGACGTCGAGACGGTCGTCGCCAAGGTGGGCGAAGCCCCCGACGACGGCCTCGCGTTCGAGCAGCCCGAGCACGGCGACGCCGTCGAGCTCATCGAGCGGGGCGCCATCCAGCTCGTCGTGAACACGCCGCGTGGCCGGGGGCCTAGAGCCGATGGCGCCTACATACGCCGGGCCGCTTCCGCCCACAACGTCCCGTGCCTGACGACGATCGCCGCCGCGCGGGCCGCCGCCGCCGGCATCGCGGACTGGGGCAACCACTCCCTCGAGGTGCGCGCGCTACAGGAGCACCACGGCACGGCCGCGCCGGACGACGCCGAGGGAGCAGCCTCGGCAGGTGCGCCCTCGTTTCTGTCTTCTCCTGCGGCCCCTGCCCGTTCTCCTGCTGCCTCCGCCACCCCCGGCAACTCGTGAGCCGCCACCGGTCGTCGCGGCCGCCCAGCCCGGCCACCGCCGTCGACCTTGGAACCACCGTCGGGTCGGTTGTGCTGCCGAATCCCGTCATGACGGCCGCCGGCACGGCCGGTCACGGCGCTGAGCTCGGGGCGTACTTCGAGCTTTCAGAGTTGGGGGCGGTCGTGGTCAAGTCGCTCGCTCCCTTCTCCTGGGGGGGGAACCCGGCGCCGCGCCTCTGCCCCGTGCCCGGCGGCATGCTGAACGCCGTCGGCCTGCAGGGTCCCGGACTCGAGGCGTGGATCGCCCACGATCTCCCGCCCCTTCTGGATGCCGGGGCCCGTGTCGTGGCCAGCATCTGGGGCCGCACCGTCGATGACTTCGCCGCCGCGGGCGAGTGCCTGGGGCGGTTGCGGTCCGAGGCCGCCGCGCCGCAGGGGCCGGGCATCGTGGCTGTCGAGGTGAACGTCAGCTGTCCCAACCTGGAGGACCGAAGCCGCATGTTCGCCCACTCTCCGGCGGCCACGGCCGCCGCCGTCGCCGCCGCCCGCCGCTCGGGTTACCCCCTTTGGGCCAAGCTCTCGCCGAACACGTCCGAGCTCGTGGAGGTGGCCGGTGCAGCTCTCGAAGAAGGAGCCGAGGCCCTCACGCTGGTGAACACCCTCCTCGGCCTGGAGATCGACACGGCTGCTCGGCGCCCGGTCCTTGCCGTAGGTGGCGGCGGGCTCTCGGGAAGCGCCCTCCACCCTGTCGCCCTCCGGGCGGTCTTCGACTGCCGGACCGCCTACCCTCATGCCGGCATCGTGGGCGTCGGAGGTGTCTCGGACGGCGAGGGGGCGCTCAGGTTGCTGCTCGCCGGAGCAGACGCTGTGCAGGTCGGGACGGCGACATTGGCCGACCCGCGGGCGCCCGTGAGGGTGCTTCGCGAGCTGAAGGTGTCCCTCGAGCGCGGCCACTTCGGCTCCGTCGGAGAAGCCCGCTCGGCGGCGCACCCGCGGGACGGAGCCCCGACAGAGACGGGAATGGCAACGACGAGGAGGAGGGGCCATGACGGACATGGACATGACTGAGACCGAGCCGCAGACCCGGCGGGCAAGCGAGCTTGGGGCGATCGCCCGCCCACACCTGGCCCTTGCTCTCGACACGTCCGACCTGACCGGCGCCCTCGAGCTGTGGCGGCGATGCCGCGCCAGCTTCGCCATCGCCAAGGTCGGGCTCGAGCTCTACTCGGCTGCCGGCCCCGGCGCCGTGGCGGCGCTGCGAGAGGAGGGAGCCGCTGTCTTCGTCGACCTCAAACTGCACGACATCCCGAGCACGGTCGGTCGGGCTGCCGGGCGGCTGGCGGCCATCGGCGCCAGCTTCGTGACCGTGCACCTCTGCGGGGGGACGGCGATGGTGACCGCGGCGGTGGAGGGCTTCGCCGAGGGCGCCGCCGTCGAGCTCGTCGGGCCGATCCCGGCCGGGGTCCTTGGAGTGACGGTCCTCACGAGCGAGCCGGAGGCTCCGGCCGAGGTGCTCGTTGCGCGAGCGGCCATGGCGGAGGGGTGCGGGTGCGCCGGCCTCGTCTGCGCGGCGCCCGACCTGACAGTCGTGCGCCGCGCCTCCTTGCTCCCAACCGTCGTGCCGGGAGTGAGACGTGCGGGTGCTCCGAGCAACGACCAGGCCCGCGTTGCCACGCCCGCCATGGCTGTGCGTGCCGGCGCCCGCGTACTCGTCATCGGAAGGACCGTCACCGCCTCGCCCGACCCTGCCAGGGCAGCCGAAGAGCTCGCTCGCGAGGTCGCCCGGGCTCTCGCCGAGTCCTCCGCTCCCGGCTCTTGATCTCCACCGCGGACTTCTGCGGCTGAGAGTGACCTGCGCAAAACGTTACAGACATGCTACGGTGAAGTGGCGAGCCGCCGCCCCAGGGGCTGGTCTCAGTTCACCGGGGGACTGTTCAGATCTGAAGCCAACAGCGTTGTTGCGAGCGCAGGAGGTAAGAAAGCGACCATGCAGCCATCACCGAAGCTGCGGAGGTACTGGCGAGCAGGGGTGGGCATCGCGGTAGCGGCCCTCATCCTCGGCGCCTGTGGATCCTCCACTACGACCACCACCACCTCGCCGGTCTCGACGACCCACCCCACAAAGCCCACAGTGGGAGGCACCGCCTACTGGGCGCAGGCACCGGGCGCGACACCGAACTGGATCTTCCCGTTCGCCAGCTTGAGCTACTTCAGCGTGGCGAACCTCACCCAGTTCCAGTACCTCATGTACCGGCCCCTCTACTGGTTCGGGCAAATCACCACGTCGGCCCCGACGGTCGACTACAGCCTCTCGCTCGCCAACGCTCCCGCCTGGTCGAACGGCGACAAGACGGTCACGATCAACCTCAAGGGCTGGAAGTACTCGAACGGGCAGACCGTCGACGCCCAGAGCGTCATCTTCTGGCTGAACATGCAGAAGGCCGAGTACAAGAACTGGGCAGGCTGGGCTCCGGGCCTCTTCCCCCAGAACGTGGCCAGCTACTCGGCTACGAGCCCGACCTCCCTTGCTGTGACGATCAACCTGACGTCGGCTTTCAACCCGACCTGGTACCTCTACAACCAGCTGTCCGAGATCGACCCGATGCCGCAGGCCTGGGACATCACGGCGCTCGGCGGCAAGCCCGGCTCGGGTGGCTGCAGCGCGGTGTCGAAGGGCCTCATGACGGGTGCCTCGACGATGGCGGCCTGCACCGCCGTGTGGACGTTCGACACCGACAACAACGGCCAGTCGAAGAGCCCGCACATGGCTGGCGACGAAGCCACCTACGCCTCCAACCCGGTATGGCAGGTCGCCGACGGTCCGTGGAAGCTCAAGGCCTTTGACGCCACCAACAGCGAAGCCACCTTCGTTCCCAACCCGGCCTACAGCGGCCCGCAGAAGCCGTACCTCACCGAGTTCGTCGAGCTGCCCTTCACGAGCGACTCGACCGAATTCGCGGCTCTCGAAGCCGGTGGCACGGGTGCTCCTCAGATCGGGTACATCCCGACGCAGGACCTGCCGTCGTGGACCGGCCAGCCGGGAACGGTCGGCTCGAACTTCGCCGCCCTGACCGGGAAGTTCAGCCTCGTGCCCGTCTACGACTGGGGTATCAACTACGAGCCGGAGAACTTCCAGTCGAACACCGACGTGGGCGGCAGCACGAACGCCGGCTACGTCTTCCAGCAGCTCTACGTCCGCCAGGCTTTGCAGTTGGCGATCGACCAGCCGGCCATCATCAAGGCCGTCGACAAGGGCTACGGCGTCCCGACGTACGGGCCCGCCCCGATCTTCCCGACGAACACCTTCGCCACGGCGGCCGAGGCGAGCAACCCGTACGCCTTCAACCTGACGACGGCTGAAAGCCTTCTGAGGAGCCACGGCTGGACGGTCAACCCAGGTGGAGTCGACGTGTGCTCCAAGCCGGGGACGGCGTCCGACGAGTGCGGGGCCAACATCGGTGCTGGCGCCAAGCTCCAGTTCAAGGAGGTCTACGCCAACGGCACGGCGGCCATCGCCGAGACCGTGGACCTGGAGACCTCTGAGTGGTCGAAGGAAGGCATCAGTGTCACGGCCACTTCCGAGCCCTTCGACCAGGTGATCGGATTGGCGGCCGCGTGCCTGATGAACCAGGGTGCCAAGTGCGCCTGGGAGATCGCCAACTGGGGCGGTGGTTGGGTCTACTCACCGGACTACGAGCCAACGGGCGAGGAGATCTTCGCCACCGGCGCCGGGTCGAACTCCGGCAGCTACAACAACACTCAGAACAACACGCTGATCCACGAGACGAACGTCTCGTCCAGCTCGAGCATCTTCGACAACTGGGAGATCTTCCTCGCCAAGCAGCTGCCGGTGATCTGGCAGCCGAACCCGGCAGCGGAGATCGACGAGGTGTCGAACTCGATCGGTGGGGTGACGCCCATCAACGCCCTCCTCAACTTGACGCCGGAGTACTGGTACTACAAGTCCTGATCGATCCGATCAGGAAGGCGATGGGAGAGACCGCCCATCCGGTCGACCGTGACCGGATGGGCGGCGACCCACCTCTCGAGGGGGCCCATAGAGGCAAGGGCGTGAGAACGCGGCCCGCTGGGTCGTCGTCTCCGTCGGCCGGGCCGAGGCCGTCCATCATCGCCACCGACCGAGTAGGATTCGGCCGGCTCGATAGCGCGAGAACGAGCCCGGAGGTTCGTCCGTGACGGGGTACATCATCCGCCGCCTGTTGCAGGCAATCATCGTGGTCCTGGGCGTGATGCTGTTCGTCTTCGTCATCTACCACTTGGAACCCGCCTACATCATGGCGAGAGCGATCGTGGGCCCGAGGGCTTCGCCGGCTCAGATCCAGGCAGTTATCCAAGCCAACGCCTTCAACAAGCCGTTCTACGACCAGTTCTGGCGCGAGCTGCAGAATTACGCCACTCTCAACTTCGGGCACTCCTATCAACGCAACGCCCCGGTGTCGACGCTCATCGCCGAGAACCTGCCGAGGACGGGGCTGCTCGTCGGCACGGCGACGGTGTTCGCCCTCCTCATCGCGATCCCGCTGGGCGTCTTCCAGACGGTGCGCCGCAACAAGCCCTCCGACTACGTCCTCACGAGCCTTGCGTTCATCTTCTACTCGATGCCGCCCTATGTGCTCGGACCGGTCCTCGTCATCTATCTGGCGATCAAGGTCCACGTCTTCACCCCGATCGTCCCGACGAATTACAGCGTCGCGCAGCTGGCGACCGACTGGCGGGCGATGACCCTGCCCGTGCTCACGCTGGCGGCCGTGACCGTGGCGTCCTTCAGCCGGTACATGCGGTCCTCCATGATGGACGCCCTCACGGAGGACTACGTGCGGACCGCCCGGGCGAAGGGAGCAGGCCGCGGCAGGGTGCTGTTCCGGCATGCCTTCCGCAATGCCCTCATCCCCATCGTCACCCTGCTCGGTCTCTCGCTCCCGAACATCGCTGGAGGGGCTGTGCTGACCGAGACCGTCTTCAACTACCCGGGCATGGGGTATCTCACGACGACCGCGGCCGAGCAGTTCGACCTCGCCCTCGTTCTCGGCACCACGGTTGTGTTTGCGATCCTCGTCGTCGTCGGCAACCTCCTCGCTGACATCCTCTACGCCGTACTTGACCCGAGGATCCGCTATGCCAAGTGATCCTGGACCGGTCAGCGGGGGCGGTGAGGGCATCGTGCCGTGGGCCAGCCCGATGATCGGGGCGCCGCCGCCCAGTCTCAAGCCCGGAGGGCCCGCCGACGCCCCCTTCGTGGCCGCCCCGGACGCCGCCGGGGGCGTGCTGCCGCCGCCGGGCGACGCCGCCAGCGCGATCCCAGCCGGCGGTGAGGCCCGTCACACGGGCAGCATCTACCGCCTCATCTTCCGGGTGTTCCTCGAGAACAAGCTTGCCGTTCTCGGTCTTGCCCTTGTCATCTTGATGGTGCTCTTCTGTTTCGTCGGGCCGCTCCTCTACCACGCCCAGGTGTTCTCGGCGACCTACAACATCGAGCTGCCACCGGGGGCGGGGCACCCCCTCGGCACGGACGGGAACGGCGTGGACGTGCTCGGTGAGCTTATGGTCGCCGGTCAAAACTCGCTCGAGGTCGGGCTCGTGGCTGCGGCCTTGGCAACCTCGATCGGCGTCATCTGGGGCGCCATCGCTGGCTTCTTCGGGGGCGTGATCGACGCCGTCATGATGCGGATCGTCGACGTGCTCCTGTCGGTCCCGATCCTCGTTCTTCTCATCGTGCTGGCCGTGATCTACTCCCCGGGCAAGTGGACGATCTGCCTCATCATCGGCTTCGTGGCGTGGCAGGTCCCCTCGAGGCTCGTGCGGGGGGAGACGCTCAGCCTGCGAACGCGCGAGTACGTGCAGGCCGTCCGGGTGATGGGTGGTGGTGGCAGGCGGATCGTGCTGCGCCACATCATCCCGAACGCCATCGGCACGATCATCGTGAACGCCACGTTCCAGGTGGCCGATGCCATCTTGTTCCTGGCGGCGCTCGGGTTTCTCGGGTTGGGCCTCCACTTCCCGCAGTCGGACTGGGGCAGCATGCTCTCGGGTGGCTCCACCTACATGGAGGTCGGCGCCTGGTGGCTGATCATCCCGGCCGGCAGCTGCATCGTCATCGTCGTCGTTGCCTTCAACTTCATCGGTGACGCCCTCCGGGACTCCCTCGAGGTGCGCTTGCAGCAGCGGTAGGGCTCTTTGAGCCGACACGGCTAGACGGGAGTGTGGCGCTCAGACGAGGGTGACTTCGCTCGGCTTCTCCTCGGTGGAGATGACGCTGATGAGCGGGAAATGGCAGGCGGCGTAGTGTCCCGGCCCGAAGAGTCGCAGGGGCGGTTCCTCGGCGGCGCACTGCTCCTGCGCCGCCGGGCAGCGGGTGCGGAAGCGGCAGCCCGAGGGCGGGTTGATGGAGGAGGGCAGCTCGCCTTGAATCGTGAGGCGGGCCTTGGCCTTGGCGGTGAGGGGGTCCGGCACCGGGATGGTGTCGATCAGTCCGCGCGTGTAGTGGTGGGCCGGCTTCTCGTAGATGATCTGGGCGGGGGCGAGCTCGACGAGCTTGCCGAGGTACATCACGCCGATGCGGTCCGCCAGGTACTTCACGACGGCGAGGTCGTGGGAGATCATGATGTAGCTCAGCTGATGGGCCTGCTGCAGGCTCTTCATGAGGTTGAGGAGCTGGGCCTGGATGGAGACGTCGAGGGCCGAGACCGGCTCGTCGGCGACGATCAGCCGCGGGTTGAGCGAGAGCGCCCGTGCGATCGACACGCGCTGCCGCTGGCCGCCGGAAAATTCGTGCGGAAAGCTCTGCATCTGCGCTGGCCGCAATCCGACCTGGTCGAAGAGTTCG
>DASPSK010000031.1:0-3960 GCA_035623975.1 Acidimicrobiales bacterium
GAGAGCTCGATGCCGAGGGCAGCGATCACGAGGACGAGGATGTTGAAGGCGGACCCGACGAGGGCCACCTCGTACTTGTTCTGAGCGGCGGCGTTGCTGACGAAACTGAGGGTGTAGGTCCCAAGGGGGACCGTCAGGCTCGTCGTGCCGATGCAGTAGTACATCAGCATGATCCATCCGGCGAAGAAGCCGGCGTGCGGATTGAGCGCCCGACCGACCCAGGAGTACGTCGCCCCTGCGCTCGGCTGCCAGGCGTTCAGCCGCTGGTAGCCGATGGCGATGCCGATCATGGGCACGAAGCAGATGGCGATCGGGAGAACCCCTGCGTAGCCCACGGCGAGCAGTAGCGCCGCCAGGGTGACGGCCACGCTCTGGGTCGGGCCCGAACTCGCCAGGGCGA
Organism: Acidimicrobiales bacterium; assembly: GCA_035623975.1. Classification (GTDB taxonomy): domain Bacteria; phylum Actinomycetota; class Acidimicrobiia; order Acidimicrobiales; family Bog-793; genus JAKACA01. The sequence continues at coordinate 401 of DASPSK010000031.1, forward strand.
TGATGACGACGTCCCGCCGGCTGAGCGCGTTCGCCTTGAGGCCGCCGCCCTCGGCAGCGATCGGCAGGCCTGGCGTCGATGTAACCGTCATACCCCCCCTTGCCCCGGCCATCGGTGCAGCACCTGCCGTCAGCCTAGCGATCGGTGCCGCTCCGTTCCTGATGGCCGTCCTCGGGATCCCGCACCGGCTACAGATGGACAGAGACGTACGCTTCGGCATGATCAGCGAACGGCTTGCATCACTCGGCATCGAGTTGCCGCCGGTGTTTCCTCCCGCCGGCAACTACCTGGCCTGCGTGATCGACGACAACCTTGTCTACGTAGGCGGCCACGGTCCCATCGCCGGGACCGAAATCGTGCGGGGCAAGGTCGGCGGCGACCTTTCCCTGGAACAAGGGCGCGCGGCCGCGCGGATGACCGCCCTGTCAATCCTCGCCACACTGCAGGCCGAGCTCGGTGATCTCGACCGGATCGAGCGGATCGTCAAGGTGTTCGGGATGGTGAACGTCGCAGCCGGCTTCGACAGGACGCCGGCCGTGATCGACGGCTGTTCGGACTTGCTTGTCGAGGTGTTCGGAGAGGGCGGCCGTCACACTCGCAGTGCGGTCGGCTTGGCCGAGTTGCCCTTCGGCATTGCCGTCGAGATCGAGCTCGTCGCGCGCCTGCGCCCCTGAGGCTCAGTCGACTGGTGGCCAGGCGCGACGCTTCCCCGAGCCTGTCTCGGCGACGTCGGGGTGAGGTCGAAGGCCAGCAGCCGTGCTCGGCCCGCCACCCGCGGCACTCATGGGGCGCGCTCGAGCGCGGCGCGGTCCCACGCGCCCAGCTCGGCGGCTGCCTCGTAGGTGCTCTGGAAGAACGCGAGCAGCATGGCGTTGGGGTCATCCGCCGTGCGCACAGCGGCGTACGGCAGCACGAACTCACCGAGGCCGGCGTCGTAGGAGGCAGCCCCGGGTTCGACCGGCCACTCGGCGAAGCCATCGGGCTCGGGGTAGACGTAGGAGTAGAAGGAACCCTCGGCACTTCCCCCCGGCCAGAACCCGCAGCTGCTCACCTCGTGGCTGTAGGCCTCCACCATGACCCAGTCGGCGCAGTTGGGCACCCCGCCCGGATGCGTGGGGGCGCGCCTGCCGGAGAAGCGAGACACGGCCAGATCGGCTGCACCCCAGAAGAAGTGCACCGGGCTCGCCTTGCCGACAAAACGCCCCCGGAACTCCGACATCACCCGGTGCGCTTGCAACAGGGCCAGCCAGAACCGGTGGGCGGCGGCGGCATCGTAGGAGCAGTGCCGCTCGTCCTCGGCGAAGGGAACGGCCTCCGGCAGCTCCACGGGACGGGCGAGGATGGCGACGTGCACGCCGAGACCGTCGAGGGCAGCCATCGTCGCCGCGTAGAAGTCGGCCACCGAACGAGGCGCCAGAGTCAGGGCGCGGAGGCCGCCGTCGGAGCTGCGAAGGCTGAGCACGTGCTCGACGAAGTCGAAGTCGATCTCGAGCCCGCGATCGCCCGCATGCATCAACGACGTCGTCAGGCCTCGGGCCGTGACGTAGAGCGGCACCTGCCACCAGTGGTTCTCCATCGGCTCGAGCGCCAGGCGGATCTTGCCGACGATCTGAGTCCACAACTGCAGGGTGTCGCGAGTGTCCTCCCAGGCTGACAGTGTGAGATCGGGCCACGCCTCCCTTCGGTCGAGCTCCCGCGAAGCCTCGGCGGTCACCGCGGGTCCTCCGGCTCGGCCGGGGGGCCGAAGAAACGCATGGCGGAAGCCTCGTCTTCGAAGAACACGGTGATGGCAACGATGTCGCCGGCGCGGTCGAACTTGACGAGAAAGAGGATGCGCCCGGTGAAGAGTTGGCCGCCGGAGCGCATCGAGATGTCGGCGAGAGCCGCCACGTGGTCCTCTCCGACCAGCCAGTCGTCCCATTTGATGGCGTTCAACGATCCCCACGTGCGGGCGTTGAGCTTGTTGAGATGCTCCCTCACCGCCTCCGGCCCCGAGAAAGTGCCGGCGAGGGCGTGATGTCCAGGCACGTGATAGCTCACGCCCGCAGCCAGCAGGAGGGAGGCTTGGTCGATCTCTCCACTCCCGATGAGCATGAGGAACGACTGGGCAGTCCCGACGCGCGTCGGGGATGCGGCTCCGGTCATGTCGGTCTCCTGGATGTCTCGCTGACTCGTGCCAGTCCAGGATCCTGCGTACACCTTTTGGGGCGATCGATTCCAGCCGGTCCCGGACTCCGAGGGTGTCGTGGCAGGCACGGCACCCCGCCAGGGCGCGAGGAGCCGGCGGCGGGTGGACGTCACATCGCGAGGATGAAGAAACCACCGAGTCGCTGGAGCTCAGCGTCCGGTGCGACCGTGCGGCGGTGACTTGCAGGTTCGTGCTCGTGGCCGTTGCGAACGGAGATGGGGACCGTTGCGGGCGGCTCCCGCCGGGAACGGCGCGATCAGTTCAGGCTGGAGAGGACGCTCTCGGCTTCGGCCTCGACCTCGATGCGGTCGATCTCGTCCTCGAGGTTCTCGCTCTCCTCGGCCTTGCCGTTGGAGACCCGAGCAGCCAGCTCGCTGGCGAGCCCGAGGTAGTCGATGCCTTTGTCCTCGGCGGGCTCCATGAACTTGCGTACGCTCTGGATGGCCTCCCGGTGGGCTGCGAGTGCCGCGTCCACCGTGGCTTCGTACGACAGGCGAACGGTCTCGGTCGCCTCGGCGTAAGCGGCATGGGCAGCTGACATCGCCTCGTCGAAGGCCTGGCGGAGAGCGGCCGCCGTCTCGTTGTAGGTCGCCCGAGCCTCAGAGATGACCTGGCGGCGATTCTCCGACGGTGTGTTGCTGACGGCCTGCTTGTAGCTCTCCCACGCCTTGTCGAGCTCGGAGCTGTGCTCGTTTGCCGCCGTCGCTTGCTGCTCTTCGAAAAGGACGCGGCCGAGGTCGAGCTCCTCTTCGTACGAGCTGCGGGCACCTTCGACCGCCTCACGGCAGGCTTCCCATGCCTCGTCAATGTCGATCAGGTACTCGTTGCGCGCCGCCCGATCCGTTGCACCGCGGTCAGAATCCGTCAACATCTCCATCTCCTTCCACGCGCCGTCCTGGCGGTGGTAACAAGGTCAGCTACTGGCGACTGACCGAAGAATCATCGACAATCACCTTCCTCAACTTGAGGATTACCGGTGAGAGCCCGGTTGCAATCTGGGTGCTGAAACCGCCAGTTCCTGCACGACGACTGTCAGATCGATGTGTGCTGACTGACAAGCTGCGACCGGCTGAGCCGAGCCTCCGGCTGAAGCCCTACTGTGCCGTGCATGAGTGGTGAAGGAACGCCCGTGCCAGACTCACCCATCTTCTCCGGAGTCGGCGTCGCCCTCGTGACGATCTTCGATGCCGCCGGCGACGTCGACTGCGCCGCCAGCGCCGACCTCGCCTGCCAACTCGTCGAGCTCGGTGTGCAAGCCGTTCTTGTCGCCGGCACGACAGGAGAGGCGGCCGCCCTGGAGGCTGCAGAGCGGAGTGACCTCGTCGGCGCCGTGAGGGAGGCATTGCCCGCCGGCGTTCCCGTCCTCGCCGGC
>DASPSK010000040.1:0-6599 GCA_035623975.1 Acidimicrobiales bacterium
CCCGACGACACGAGCCGGTCCGCCTGCCGGAGCCGTGCCCGCTCGAGGGCGTTGCGAACGCTGCGGGCGTTGGCGAAACGGGGTTGCGCCATCCGCCGGACCACGTAGTCCGCCAGGGCGACCTCTGCCTCCTGCGAGAGCACGTAACCCTGCTCAGCGAGCATGAGACGGGCGATGGCCATCAGCTCCTCGGCGGTGTAGTCGGGGAAGTCGAGGTGATGGGCGATGCGAGAGCTCATGCCGGGGTTGGACTGGAAGAAGGTGTCCATCCTGTCCTTGTAACCGGCGAGGATGACGACGAGATCCTCCCGGTCGTTCTCCATCACCTGCAGGAGCATCTCGATGGTCTCCTGCCCGTAGTCGCGGTCGTTCTCCTGGCGGTAGAGGTAGTAGGCCTCGTCGATGAACAGCACCCCGCCCATCGCCCGTTTGAGGACCTCACGCGTCTTCGGGGCGGTGTGGCCGATGTACTGGCCGACGAGGTCGTCGCGTGTGACCGACACGAGGGTGTTGCGGCGCAGGTAGCCGAGCCGGTGCAGCAGCTCGGCCATGCGAAGGGCCACCGTCGTCTTCCCCGTGCCCGGGCTGCCGGTGAAACACATATGGAGGGAGGGTCGGGTCGATCCGAGCTGGTAGCGCCCGCGGAGCCGGTCGATCAGGAGCAGGGAGGAGATCTCCCGGATGCGCGTCTTGACCGGGACGAGGCCCACGAGCTCGCGGTCGAGCCGTTCCAGCACCTCATCGACGTCGGAGGCGGCTTTCTCAACTGCCAGATCCACCAGGTCGTCGTCGCCCAGGATCCGCTCTTCGGCCCCCTCGCCGGGACCGGCCGCCGCGGCCGAGTCGTCCGGCTCTCTCGCCGCCAGGCCGGGCGGAGCCATGGCGAAACCCGACGGGCGGACCCGACCCTGTTCAGCCACTCTCAGCTCCCGGCGTACCGTTGGCCGGAGGGAGCGTCGGTGGCGTAGGAGTGCAGCGTGTAGCGGATGGTGCGATCGGGCCCTTCCTGCCGCTCGAGGCGGAAACCCGGCTCCACCGCCGGGCGATGGACGATGAAATCCAACGCCGTCGTCTGGCGGCCGAGCCTGGAGTCATAGGCGTTCACGCGGACGTAGTGGTTGGGAAAGGCCTCCCGGCACCGGTTCACCTCGAGGAGGGCGGCCGCGGGATCGCCGAGCTCGAACATCGGCAGCCCCCACATCTCCCAGTAGGTGTTGCGGGGATGGGGATCGTCGGTGAACTCGACAGAGATCGCCCACCCCTTGTCCATGGCGTACTGCAGCTGGGAGAGGATCTCCTCGTCGGTGAAGTCCGGCAGGTAGGAAAAGGTCCCTTGGGTGATGCGCATCGTCGCTCGTTTCCTCTCGTGGGCAGATCGTGGGCAGCTCTTAGCTCTAGGCCGTCGGAGTCGCAAGGACGTCCGGTGTGTCGGTGGACTCGTAGTTGAAGGAGATGTCGCCCCAGGTGTCGAGGGCGGTCTGCAGCTCGGGGCTGCGCCGGGCGGCGAGGCGGAGGATCTCCTCGCCTTCGGCGAGGAAGTCCTTGCCCTCGTTGCGGGCTTTGATCATCGCCTCGACAGCCACGCGGTTGGCGGTGGCGCCGGCCGCGATCCCCATGGGGTGGCCGATCGTGCCCCCTCCGAACTGCATGACCACATCCTCGCCGAGGTAGTGCAGCAGCTGGTGAACCTGGCCGGCGTGGATCCCGCCGGAGGCCACCGGCATTACGCCGGGCATCGAGGCCCAGTCCTGATCGAAGTAGATGCCGTGCAGCGGGTTCGCCTCCACGTGCTCGAGCCGGAGCGTGTCGTAATAGCCGGCGATGATGTTCGGGTCGCCCTCCAACTTGCCGACGACCGTGCCGGCGTGAAGGTGGTCGACGCCGAGCAGCCGGCACCACTTCGCCACGACGCGGAAGTTGACGCCGTGGTTCTTCTGGCGGGCGAAGGTGGCATACCCGGCGCGGTGGAGGTGCAGGAGCACACCGTTGGCCCGCGCCCACTTGGACATCGAGGTCATCGCCGTGTAGCCCACCGTCAGGTCCATCATCACGATGACGCTGCCGATGGACTTGGCGAAGTCAGCCCGCTCGTACATCTCCTCCATGCTGCCCGCCGTGACGTTGAGGTAATGGCCCTTCACCTCTCCCGTGGCTGCCTGAGCCCGTTGCACCCCCTCCATCGAGAAGAGGAAGCGGTCCCGCCAACGCATGAACGGCTGGCTGTTGATGTTCTCGTCGTCCTTGGTGAAGTCGAGCCCGCCGCGGAGGGCCTCGAAGACGACGCGTCCGTAGTTTCGGGCGGACAGGCCGAGCTTCGGCTTGGTCGTGGCGCCGAGGAGCGGGCGGCCGTACTTGTTGAGGTACTCCCGCTCCATGACGATGCCGTGCGGCGGTCCCTGGAACGTCTTCACGTAGTGGGTGGGAATGCGCAGGTCCTCGAGGCGCAGGGCCTTCAGAGCCTTGAAGCCGAAGACGTTCCCGATGATCGACGACGTCAGGTTGGCGATGGAGCCCTCCTCGAACAGGTCGAGCTCGTAGGCGATGAGCGCCAGGTACTGGCCCTCGACGCCCGGCACGGGATCCACCCGGTAGCACTTGGCCTGGTAGTGGTCATAGGCGGTCAGCCGGTCGGTCCATACCACGGTCCAGGTGGCCGTCGAGGACTCGCCCGCGACCGCCGCCCCTGCCTCCTCCGGTGGCACGCCCGGCTGGGGCGTGATGCGGAACGCCGCCAGCACATCGGTGTCCTTGGGCTCGTAGTCCGGCTGCCAGTAGCCCATCTGGGCGTACGGGATGACGCCGGCCCCCCAGCGTTCGGCCTTGGTTTCGGGCGAGCCTTCCATGGACGTCACTTCCTTCCTCTGGGGGCGACCCACGCGACCGTCACGATCGTGGCGACGTTCGGCTGCACGCTTCTCACGCCCTTCATGCGCTCCATCATGACGGCTCAATCTTCATCTGTCTATGAAGAGTTTGCGGGACTTACATAAGTTAAGCTTGATCTATGACCCTCAACCAGCTCCGAGCCTTCGTCATGCTGGCCGGCACGGGCTCCGTGCGGGAGGCGGCCAGACGCCTCTTCGTCACCCAGCCGGCGGTTTCGGCCACGGTGGCAGCCCTGCAGGCCGAGCTGGGCGTGCGCCTCGTCGAGCGGGACGGGCGTGGCTTGCGGCTCACCGACGCCGGCCTCGTGCTCGCCGACTACGGTCGCAGGATCCTCGGGCTGTGGGAGGAGGCAACGCTGGCCACGGTGGCCGGCGCCGACCCGGAACGGGGGAGGTTGCGCCTGGCTGCCGTCACGACGGCTGGCGAGCACCTTGTTCCCGCCGTCCTCGCCTCCTTCCGCGACGGCCACCCCGCCGTGGAGGTGGTGCTCGAAGTCGGCAATCGCAACACCGTGTGGGATCTGCTCACCCACGGCGACGTGGATCTGGCCATCGGCGGCCGCCCCGCCCTTGGAGGCGACGTCGTCAGCCTCGCCGAGGCCGCCAACGAGCTGGTGTTGGTGAGCGCCCCGGATCCTCCCGGCACCCCGCCGCCGCGGGGCGCCACCGCGGCGGAGCTGGCAAGGCGCACGTGGCTGATGCGGGAGCCGGGCTCAGGTACCCGGGCCACGGCGGAGGAGCTCCTCGAGGAGCTCGGCATCGCTCCCCTCCGGCTCACGCTCGGCTCCAACGGGGCCCTGCGCGAGTCTGCCATCCTGGGGCTCGGCGTCGCCCTGATCTCGCGGGCCGCCGTTGCTCGCCAGTTGGCCGACGGCGCCCTCGAGGAGTGGAGGGTGGGGCCTCTCCCCCTCCAGCGCCCCTGGCACCTCGTGGCGAGGCAGGGCTGGAAGCTGCCAGCGACCGCCGGGCTCTTCGTGGACCACCTCCTGCGCACGGGTGAATTCACACCGGGTCGGCAGGCGCCGGAGCCGGCCGCGGCGGCGGCGGTGCCCGCGCCCGGGCGGCACGCGGTGCCTCGGGCTCCTTCTTAGCCACGGCGGATGGCGCCGGCGCTCAGGCCCGAGGCTCGCGCCGCCATCGAGCTCATCCGGCGATCGGCCCGGGACGAGCGGCCGGATGGCCCGGTCCCACCCGCGGCGAAAGCTCGAGCCTGCCTAGGCCACGCGAGTGGGACGCCGGCGAAGCATCGTGCGGGCCGAGGAAAGATCCGGGTACTGCACGTTGGAAGCCGACCCGGGCTCGATCTGGCCGCGCCCGCAGCCGCGCAGGCCGATGGCGGCGATGACACAAGCCAGCAGCAGCACCGAGGCGGCCAGCAGCAGAGCCAGGTCGAGACCGGCGCCGAAGGCTCCATAGGCGGAGGTGACGACCTGGTTGACGATCGCCTGGAGGGAGCCGCCACCGTGGTACGCCTTCGCCTGTGACCCCACCGTGCCCGTTTCCACGGCGGCGATCACGATGGACTGGAACTGCTTGGGTATCCCGATGGCCGTGAGCCGATGCGCCAGGCCCACCGTCAGCTGGGCGTTCACGACCGATCCGAGCACGGCGACACCCGCCACGGCGCCCAGCTCGCGACTCGTGTTCGTCATCGACGCCGCCATGCCGGAGTGCTCGGCGGGGATGACCGACAACGCCGTCGAGGTGGCGGGCACCATGGCGATGCCGAAGCCGGCGCCCGCCAGCGGGAGCGTCCAACCGAGCGTGGAGAAACCCGCGTGCGGCGTCATGTACAGCTCGGTGAGCAGGATCCCGATCCCGGCCAGCAGGCATCCGGTCACCATCGGGATCCTCGGACCGACGGCCGCCACCCACCGACCCGTGAAGACCGATGCCAGCACCATGACCACGGCCATGGGAATGAAGTCGACGGCGGTGGCGTAGGCCGAGGCCCCCACGACCTCCTGCACGTAGAGGGCGACGAAGAAGAAGATCGAGAAGATCCCGAAGTAGGTGGCGAAGGCGACGAGGTTGGAGGCGGTGAACGGCAACTTGCGGAAATAGCGGACGTTGAGGACGGGGTTCGCCGCCCGCCGCTCACGCAACACGAAGGCGATCAGCGCCAGGATCGACCCGGCGAAGAGCAGGTCGATCCACCACGTGAGATAGCCATGGGTCTCACCGAGGATGATGGCGAAGGCCAACCCTCCGACCGACAGGGCGCCGAGGCCGAAGCCGGGGAGGTCGAGCCGGCGGTTGACGGGATCGGACGACTCCGGCAAGACGACGGCGGCTCCGAGGAGGGCGACGAGGCCGAAGATGAGGTTGAACCAGAAGATGGCCCGCCAGGACCAGATGCCCACGAGCACCCCGCCGATCACAGGACCGAGGGCGAGAGCCAGGCCCGCCACAGCCGTCCAGACGCCGAGGGCTTGAGCCCGGTCGCGTCCGTCGGCGTAGACGTGGCGGATGATCGAGAGCGTGCCGGGCTCGGAGGCCGCCGCCCCCACCCCCATGATCACCCGGGCGACGATGAGTACCTGGGAGCTCGGGGCGAGCGCTGCCAGCGCCGAACCGGCGCAGAAGACCGCCACCCCGCCCAGCATGACCTTCTTGCGCCCGAAGAGGTCGCCAAGAGTTCCGGCGGTGAGCATGAAGCTCGCGAACACGAGCGCGTACCCGTTCACAACCCACTGCAGCTGGCTGACTCCGGTATGAAGAGCGGACTGCACTTCGGCCAGGACGACGCTGACAATGGTGTTGTCGAGGAATGTGAGGAAGAGAACGAGCGACAGCGTTGCGAGCGCGAGGTTGCGTCTCACGAGCGCGCCTCCACCGCCGCCCGGCGCGCCGCCGGCGCCTGCAGCCGGTCCGCCAGGGCGGCCAGCCGGGCCGCCAGGGCGGCCAGCCGGGCCGCCAGTGCCTCCATGACCGTTCGAGTCACCCACCTTCCCCTCAACGCAGGTAGCAACAGCGGGCCCCGAGGGATCCTTCCCAGCCCACGCAGCAGGCAAGCGCAGCCTTGCACATGCCACCTTCCAAGCCCAGACACCCGAGAAGTCGGGCCTAGCGTCGTCCCCCATGGTTGCCTACCTCGCGCGACAGCCTACGGACTGTGGTCGCACGAGCGAGCGCGAGAAGGCGGAGACCTCACCGCCTCAAGGCCCATCCGACAGGCAGACCTTGCGGGAGGACACCCATGATTGTCATGGCATGACAATGACGATTCATTGGCTCTGCCATGAGCAGTTCAGGGTCTCCGGGCGCACCTCCCCGCGAGCTTCGCCCGCAGCGAGCCGCCGCCGCTACCCTTCGTCGATCCGCATCACCACGAGCGGGGCGGGTCGCCGCAAGAGCCCGGAGATGACACCACAGGCCATCGCCATCGATGCCGCGAACACCCACAGGTGCCGGAAGCCCGTCAGTGCCTCCGCCGGTGTGCGGGGATCTGCCAGGAGGACGACCAACAGGGCGACGCCGAGAGCACCGCCGATCTGGCGAGCGGTCTGGTTGACGGCGCTCCCGACGGCGAAACGCTCGGCGTGCAGGCTCGAGACGGCCGCGGCGCTCAGCACCGGGAATGTCAGCCCGACCCCGAGCCCGACGACGAGCGTGCCCGGCAGCCACTCGGTGCAATAGGCCGGATGGACTCCGACCCGGGTGGCGAACCACGCCAGACCAGTGGTGAAGCAAGCCGCGCCGGCAAGAAGGACG
>DASPSK010000046.1:0-7490 GCA_035623975.1 Acidimicrobiales bacterium
GTCGGCGGCTGGGTCGTCGTCGTGGGCGGATTGGTTGTCGTCGTGGTCGGCGGCTGGGTCGTCGTCGTGGGCGGATCGGTTGTCGTGGTCGGCGGCTGCGTCGTCGTCGTGGGCGGATCGGTGGTCGTGGTCGGCGGCTGCGTCGTCGTCGTGGGCGGATCGGTGGTCGAGGTGGTCGTGCCACCCGAAAGCGCGAAGGCGGCCGCGAAAGCAGCTTGAGAGAGCGGGTCAGAAGGCGAGGGGAGCGGGTTCGAGCCGGTATCCCAGGCGATCACGTTGGAGACGTTGTTCTGCGAGATCCATTGCGCCGTCTGCTGCACGAAGTAGGGGTCATCGCCACCCCCCACGGTCCCGCCCGACGTCGACCCGAGGCCCCATTCGGGCAGGGCCACCGGCTCGTTGTTGGTAGCGGCAAAGCTCGTCAGCCAATTCAGCCCGTAGCTCTCGGTCAAGATGTTCTGCCACTCAGCCTGTGGACCCGGATACGAGCCCGACGCTTCGTCGAACACGTCGAGGCCGACGAGGTTGACGTAGGCATCGCCGGGGTAGTAGTCGGCGAGGTTGCCCACACCGAGATCGCCGCGATCGGGGCACCACTCGAAGCGGAAGTTCGCGCCTGAGACAGACCTCATGCTGTCGACGATCTGCTGCCAGTAGCTGAGAAAGGCCGAGACGTGCCCATCGGCGGCCCAGGGCATCGACGCGTTGTTGAACTCCCAGCCCAAGCGGATGATCGAGGAACCCTGGCCGGCAGCCACCAGCGATGTGGCGAGCTTCTGGAAGTAGGTGTCGTACGCCCCAGTCGCCCCCGTCACGAGACTCGTGCCGTCGGCCGCTGTCCCTTCACTGGATGAATGGCCCGTAGGCAGTATGGGGACGCTCCAGGTCATCTGATAGCCGGTGCCGGACCATTTCGACAGCTCATGGGACGGATTGCTGATGGTCGCCCACGAGCTGGCGTTGAGAAAGTCCATTGCGTAACGAACCTTGTAACCCACGAGCGAGTTGACAGCTGCGATGCCAGACGGGTTGCCCATTCCCGCGTAGACCCCGATCACCGAGCTGGGCGATTCCGCCGCACCGCTGATGGCGGCGAGCGACAAGCCCATTGCCAGGGTGGCCAGCACGAGCGCACACGCTGAGCGGCGGCGCCGGCGGGCCTTGGAGCCACCTGCCCTCGTTCGCGCTCGGTCGAGGACGAACGAATCGTGGTCTTGTGGCGACACCCTTACGCCACCGCGTACTGGGGTTCTGGTCACTCTGCGTCACTGTACTGACGCTCTCCGTGGCTGTCAACAACAATGAGTGGCGGAATGACTACAAAGAGTGATCAAAAAGCCCCGTTTGCTGGTTCTAAGTTGGCACGCAGAGTCGAGGGCGAACTCACCAGAAGCATGCTCGGGCCACTCGCCGCACACATCGCAGCGGGCGCTCGAGCGCGACGCGAGCGCTCAGCTGGCGGCCTTGCGAGGACCGTGTGCCTGGTCGGGGGCGACCAGCCAGGCGTACGCCTCGGCAAGGGTGAGAAGCGTCTCGGACGTCATGTTCCGCGAAGTGATGGCTTCCAGCATCCGCTCTCGTAGCGCGTCGACGATCTGGTCATGAGTGGGCATTGGGTTTCTCCTGTGGGCGGTACGGGGTGTCCCCGTCCTAGCATGCGCGCAGTGCCTTCCTCAGGCTTGTGGCTGGACCGCGCTCGAGGGGGCGACGGAGGGGGCGGACCCGCTCGTCCGCGTCGGCGCCGGGCAGCACGTCGCCGTGGTCTCGCGCCTCGAGCGGTCGAGGCCGTATCACCGTGACCGCATTGACGGCGACGATCGGCAGGGCCAAGGTCCGAGCGGCCGCGCAGCACGGATAGGAGCGGCTTCAGGGGTAGGAGATCTCGACGGCGGAGATGAGATGACGGTCGGTGCGCCCGCCGGTCGCGCCCGTGAAGCCGAGGTAGACGCGCTTCGGCAGGCTGAGTTTTGTCACGAGGATGCTGAAGCCGTCCAGCGCCACGGCGAGGACGCTGCCAGTGATCGTGACGGTGACTTGTAACGGCACCCGGCGAAGCGACGAGCCGGAGTTGACGAGCTGGCGCCACGCCAGGGCTGTCACCCCCGCCGCCGAGGTCACGACGCCGATGGAGTTGTCTCCGGGACTCTGGGCGCTCGGACAGCTCTGCAGTGCTACCGCCACGGCGGGCAACCCGGCGAGACCGAGCCCCGCGCCGTCCCGGCCGGCCCTGCTCGGAACGGCGTTCGCGTCCACGAGCGCGAATGTGAGGCCGTTGCCTCCGCTTCCTCCCGTCATCTCGGCCGTGAAGCTCGCTCGCAGCCCGGCGGGAGAGATCGCCTGGGCGAAAAAGGCCGCTCCGGCTGTGTCGGGCCGCGCCGGGGTCAGTTGCAGGTCGCCGCCTCTCCGCGACGCTCCGCCCCGCAGGTGCCAGGAGGGTTGCAGGGGAGACGGGATGGTGCGTTCCCTCGCGCCCGTCGCCATAAACGTCACGATCTGGGTGCCCGAGCTGTCGTCGCCGTTGATCACCCAGGCGGAGCTGACTTTGCCCGCCCGCATGGGCGAGAAGCGCACGGTCTCGACGAACGCATGGTGGGGGGCGATCTCGCTGCCCTCCGGCAGGGAGGTGACGGCCGAGAAACCGTTGGCGATCGGCGGTTTGGACTTGTTGATCGTGAGTGGCGTCCCTCCGCGGTTGCCCACCATGAAGCTGACGATGCCGCTCTGGCCGACGGCGACGGTGCCGACGTTCAGCTTGAGGGAGCTGATGACGATCTGAGGTGGAGGTGCGGCCTGCCCGGCGAGGGGCACGGTCGCTTCCCCCGCGCTCGTGGTGATGACGAGATGGTCGTTGAAGTTCTGTACGAAATCCCCTGAGGTGGCCGGCGGTGTGAAGTCGACAGGCACGCTCAAAGACGCCCCGGGCGCGAGGCTTGGTGGTTGCTCGAAGTCAGTCCCGATCGAGAAGGGCCCAGTCGAACCGGACTCGATGCCGACGGAGTCGATCGTGAACGACGACGGCGAGGTGTTCTCGAACGACACCGTGGCGGAGACCGCCCCGCCACCGATCGGCTGCACCCCGAAACTCACCGACGGAGGCGTGGCCGCGATCGGGACGCCCTCGGGGATCCCTCGTCCGCTCACCTGCACCGACACCGTCCCGAGGTTGGTCGTCAGCGTCAGGGTGCCCTCCTGGCCGCCGACGACTTGGGGGGCGAAGGTGACGGGCAGGCTGAGGTGCTCTCCCGCGCTGAGGTGCACCGTCTTGGTGAGGGGGGGAGTCCTGAAGGCTCCGGCCGCTCCGGTCGTCGTCACGCTGATCGAGACGGCGCGGACCCGCACCGGTGCTGAAGCCGTGAAGCTGGCGACCGCCCGTGAGGTGGAGCCGAGGACGGTGTCAGCTGCCTCGACAGCGGCGCCGGTGAGCGGCGGGGCTCCCTTGCGTGGCCCGAAGGCGAGGATCTGACCGTCGTAGTTGCCGACATAGATACGTCCCTCATAGGCGAGAGGGGCGTTGAATTTCGTGGAGTTGCCGACGCTGCCTTGCCAGAGCACTGGCAGGCTGGCGGCAGGCTGGGCACCGGATCCGGCCACCGGCACCGCCCCGAAGGCCAGCAGCTTGGCACTGTTGCTCGTCGAGCCGCTGCGAACAATGTCCCAGACGACGGCGCTGCCGGCCTGGGCGCCGTCGGAGGTGACGATGGGAGCGCCGCTGCCAAACGGCGTGGCGGGGCCGGCGCCCACCCAGTTGAGCGACACCTGCCCGTTCGTGACGACGCGCTGATACACGTCGATCTCGCCGCTGCTCCCCGCTCCCGTCGAGCCGGCGCTGGCCGTGGTGATGTAGACGTAGCCGCCGTCGCCCGGCCACACCGCCGGGTGGGACCACACGCCCCCGCGGGGACCCGTCTCGCTCACGACGTCGTCGCTGCCGCCCGGCCCCTGATCGACACCCCCGAGGTCGTCCCGGTTGAGGAGGTAGACCTCGCCCGACTTGCCGACTTCGACGAGCAGATCCGGGTCGGTGGCGGTGCCGAAGGATGCCGGCAGCCCCGTCGGGGACCCGGAGCCGAGATCGCCGTCATAGGAGTTGAGGTTGGCGGCGTCCGACGGGCAGAAGTAGTCGGTCAGTTGCAGCTGCGGCTCGGCCGTTGAGAGCTTGATGACGCACTCGCCGAGGCCGGAGGGTTGCGGAGCGTCGAGGCCAGCACCGGCCGGGGGCGTGCCGCCGTTGCCCGTGGCGACGTAGAGGTTGCCGGAGCTGTCGACGACGATCCCCCCGGGGCCCCAGATGCCAGCACCGTCGGCACTGGCGGTCGTCTCGTCGACCCACATGTCGTTCAGCACGCCGGCGGAGCTGACGCCGGCGAGCCACCCGTACCACGTCGACAGGTCGCAGTGTGAGCCGAAGGCGGCGTAGATCTCACCCTTTACGAGCGCCAACCCCGGCCGTTGCATCTGGTACTCCGCGTCGAAGGTCGGGTCGAAGCTGTCGCCGAGCAGGTTCGTGGCCTGGCCTTGGATGGCGACGGGGAAGTTGGCCGCCTCCTCTCCGGTGGCGACGTGGATGCCCTGCATCTGCCAGAGCGACTCATCAGTGGACGGGCTCGTATCGGTCGTGAAGTAGGCGATGCCGGTGGTGGTGTCGACGACCGGGGTTCCCGTGGTTCCCACGTTGGGCTGAAGATCTCCGCAGCCGATGTCGCTGGCCGGGAAGGCCGTGCCGAAGTTGCGCGACCACTCGACCGCGCCCGTCGCCGGGTTGAGCCCGTAGGCGTTGTCGTTCTCGGTCTCGACGAGGAGCACGCCGTTGGCCACGATCGGCTGGGCGTAGATCTGACCGGGCGCGATCCCGTCCACGTCAGGAAGGGTGACGTCGTAGAGCTGACCGAAGTCCTGCGCGTTGACCTGGGCCGGCGAGATGCCGGCATCCGGGTACCAGTTCGTGCCCAGCTGGTCGGCGTCGGCGCCGACGACAGCCGAGCGACCGGCGGTGGAAGGCCCCGCGATCGAACCGGCGGCCTCGGGGAGGACGTCCAGCAGCACCGCGAGCGCAATCCCGACCACGAGGGCCGCCCGTCCGGCTCGTCGCCGTGCCCGGTCCGAGGCGTGGTCGACTGTTCGCATCTGCGTGCTTTGCCCTTCCCCGTCGCCCGGCTGCTGCTGGCTGTCGGCAACCGTAGCTGGGAGCCTCCCCGTGGCCGTGATCCGCTTGTCACCCGCGGCGCGGCGCCAGGACCACAGAGGTCGAACGCTGCAGTCAAGCCGGGGCGGTTGCCGCCGATAATCTCTCAATGTGGAGGCGGCACCGTTCGCGTCTGACGAGACCGGGCGGCTCTTCGCGTTGCAGGAGCTGCGGTTGTTGGACACCGCAGCCGAGGCGCGCTTTGACCGCTTCGTGCAGCTGGCAGCTCGCCTGAGCGGGGCGCCGATCGGCATCATGAGCGTGGTCGCGGAGCGGCGCATCTTCTTCAAGTCCGCCTACGGCGCCAAGCCCGCCGGCATCCAGCTCGGCCAGCCATCGCGGGAGTACTGGTTCTGCTCCCACGTCGTCGCCTCGGGTCGCCCGCTCGTGGTTGCCAACGCACGCGAGGACGACCGTTTCCGGGAGATCACGACGGTGGCGGCCGAGCCGGGGCTCGTCGCCTACGCCGGGGTGCCCATCCGTGCCCCGGGAGGAGAGGTCATCGGCGCCCTCGCAGTGCTCGACACGGTCGCACGGGAATTCCCCGAGTCCGAGGTACCGGCCCTCCTGGACCTCGCCGCTCTCATCGAGGCGGAGCTCTCGCCCCTGCCCTACGTCACGACCGACGCCCTCACCGGGGCGATGAACGCTCGTAGCTTCGACCGCATTGGCAATCGCATGCTGGAGTTCGGTGACCGGCGCGGCCTGGGCTCGGTCATGCTCCGTGCCGACGTGGCCGGTCTCGGGCAGATCAACCGGACACAGGGGACCGAGGTCGGCGACCACGTCCTTGCCGAGGCGGCCCAGCTGCTGGAGCGCACGGTGCGTGGCTCCGACCTGCTCGCCCGCATCGGGCCTGACGAGTTCGCCATCCTCCTCATCGGGGCCGACACGAACGCCGCCCGCCTCGTCATCGATCGGATCGTCGTCCATGCGCTCGAGCACAACCGGACCTCCGGCAACCTCTACACGCTGGCCTTTCACCTCGGAGGGGCTGTACACCTGCCCGGCGAGGCAGCAGACGTCGGCGGCCTTCTCGTCACGGCCAACCCCCAGCGCCCCGCCGCGCCCGACGCCGCCGCCATCTGAGCCGAGCCGGCGAAGGGCCTGCCGGCGCGGAAGAGCGGTCGTTCAGCGCAAGCGGTGCTGTACGCGGCATGATCGGGGGAGCGCGGCGCCGATCGGAGGAGATCGATTGAGGAACGGTCCTGCTCGACTCAGTATTCACAGCCTGGAAGGGCTCGTGGCCGAGGACGAGGTTGACACCGTCCTCGTCGTCTTCACCGATATGCAGGGCCGCCTGCAGGGCAAGCGCTTCGACGCCCACCATTTCCTCAACGAGGTCGTGGAGCACGCCACGGAGGGGTGCAGCTACCTGCTCGCGGTCGACGTGGACATGAACACGGTGGCGGGCTACGAGATGTCGTCGTGGGACACGGGCTACGGCGACTTCGTCATGCAGCCCGACCTGAGGACGATGCGGGTGATGCCCTGGCACGCCAAGACGGTCGTCTGCCAGGCGGATCTTCTTTGGGATGACGGCGCCCCCGTGGCCGCCGCCCCGCGCCAGATCCTGGCGGAGCAGGCGGCCCGGCTGGCCGAGCGCGGCTGGACCGGGCTCGCCGGCACCGAGCTCGAGTTCATCGTGTTCGAGAACTCCTACGAGGATGCCTGGGACCGCGGCTACCGGGGACTCACGCCGGCGAACCGCTACAACGTCGACTACTCCATCCTCGGCACCTCTCGCCTCGAGCCCCTCCTCGGACGCATCAGACGGGAGATGACAGGCGCCGGCATGTGGGTGGAATCGGTGAAGGGGGAGTGCAACCTCGGCCAGCACGAGATCGCCTTTCGCTACGACGAGCTCATCCCGAAGGCCGACGAGCACGCCCTCTTCAAGACGGGAACGAAGGAGATCGCCGCCCAGGAGGGCTACTCGATCACCTTCATGGCCAAGTACAACGAGCGAGAGGGCAACAGCTGCCACATCCACGTCTCGCTCCGCGACGCCGAGGGCGTCCCGCTGTTCGCCGGCAACCGCCAGCACGGCATGTCGGCGCTGTTCGAGCAGTTCCTCGCCGGGCTGCTGGCCTGCACGGGCGATCTCACGCTCCTGTTGGCGCCGAACATCAACAGCTACAAGCGTTTCGCCGCCGGGTCCTTCGCGCCGACGGCGCTCGCCTGGGGACGGGACAACCGGACGTGCTCGTTCCGCGTCGTCGGCCACGGCGAGGCGATCCGGGTGGAGTGCCGCGTGCCCGGGGGCGACGTCAACCCCTACCTCGCCATCGCCGCCCTCGTCGCCGGC
>DASPSK010000051.1:0-11434 GCA_035623975.1 Acidimicrobiales bacterium
GTCATCGGCAGAGAGCAGCTCGGCGACGGCAGCCTCGCCCGCCAAGAGCCCGGGCAGGCCCGCGAGCACGGGGGGTGTCATGTCCGCGTGTTGAACCGGTTCATGGCGGCGGCGACGCCATCGGCCCAGATGGCCTCGACGGCGTCCGCGGCTACCTCGACGGACACGGCGAGCAGGTCCTTCTCCGCTTTCGAGGGGCGCCGGAGGACGTGGTCGACCCCGCGGGCGGCCGATGGCGGCTTGCCGATGCCGATGCGCACGCGGACGAAGTCACGCCGGTGGAGGTGCGCCTCGATCGAGCGCAGGCCGTTATGGCCGGCTGTCCCGCCGCCCGCCTTCACCCGCACCGTCCCGGGCGGCAGATCCAGCTCGTCGTGGACGACCACGAGCCGCTCGCCCGGGTCCGGCCCGAGGTAACGCTGCACGAGCGGGCGCACGGCCATGCCGGAGTCGTTCATGTAGGTCTGTGGGATTGCCAGGATCATGAGCTTGCCGCTCGAGCGGACCGATGCGGTCGTGCACGACGTGCCCCGCTCCGCCCGCAAACGGGCCTCGTGCCGTGCTGCCAGGCAGGTGATGGCGAGAGCACCGAGGTTGTGGCGCGACCCCGCGTAGTCGGGGCCGGGGTTGCCGAGGCCGACGGCAACAAGGTCTGCCGACGTCCCGGTTCGGCCCGCGCCGAGTGCCCTTGGGAGCTTCAGCTCGCGTCCGGCGGCTCGGCCGCAGCAGGCGCGGGCGCCTCCTCGGCCTCCTCCTCGGCGGCCGCAGGCGCCTCCTCGAGGACGACGCGAGGAGCGTGCGCCACGACGACGGGGCTGTCCCCCTCCTCGTCCAGCTCGACGCCCTCGGGCAGGGTGATGTCGGAGACCCGGATGGAGTCCCCGATCTCGAGGCCGGAGACGTCCACTTCGAGGTTGGGCGGGAGGTCGGCCGGCTTCGCCTTCACCGCCACGACGGTGCGCTCCTGGTCGACGGTGCCGTCCTCCCGGTGGACGGCGACGGCGTCGCCCACGAGGACGATGGGGATTTCGGCGCTGATCACCTCGTCGCGGCCGACGACCTGGAAGTCGACGTGGATGACGGTGTGGCGCACTGGGTGGCGCTGCAGCTGGCGGGCCATGGCGAGGTGCTCGCCGTCGCCGATCACGAGCCGCAGGAGGGCCCGGGAGCCCGCCTCGCCCCCGAGGGCCTGACGGAGATCCCTCGCGTCGACCGAAACGGGGATCGGCTCGATGCCATGCCCGTAGACGATGGCCGGGATGCGCCCGGCGGCGCGCAGCCGCCCGCTCGCCCGGCTGCCACTCGGGCGGGCCGGGTCGACGACGAGTGTGATGTCAGCCATCAGTGATGCTCCTACGAGAGACGGTGCGATCGAGCGATCGGCTCGACCTGCGGCCCGAGGAGTCTACGGGATCCCCAGGGACGGGCCGATCAGAGGAGGTTCTGGCCGCCGAAGATCTCCGAGACGGAGGTGTCCTCGAAGACGGCGTCGATGGCATCGGCGATGATCTTGGCGATCGAGAGCACTTCGATCTTGTCGATGCGCCGCTCAGGGGGGAGCGGCAGGGTGTTGGTGACCACGACGCGGGCGATCGGCGCCGCCTTCAAGCGGTCGAGCGCAGGCCCCGAGAGAACGGCGTGGGTGGCCATCGCCCAGACCTCTGTGGCCCCCTCCTCGCTCAGCCGCTCGGCGGCGGCGCACACCGTCGCCGCCGTGCCGATCTGGTCGTCGATGATGACGCAGCAGCGCCCCCTCACCTCACCGACGATGTCGCGGGCCTCCACCTGGTCCGAGCGCGGGCCCTGGCGCCGCTTGTGCACAAGGGCGAGGTCAGCGCCGAGCTTTTGCGCGAAGCTCTCGGCCACTTTCACGCGCCCGGCGTCCGGGGCGACGATGACGGCCCCGCCGGTCTGCTCGCGCCGCAGGTAGTCGAGCAGCACGGGCGCGGCCGTCAAGTGGTCCACCGGCCCGTCGAAGAAACCCTGAATCTGCCCCGAGTGCAGATCCACGCTCACCACCCGGTCGGCGCCCGCAGCCGTGAAGAGATCCGCTACGAGCTTGGCGGTGATCGGCTCGCGCCCCGTCGACTTGCGATCCTGGCGCGAGTAGCCGTAATAGGGGCAGACGGCGATGATCCGCTTGGCCGAGGCGCGCTTGGCCGCATCGATCATGATGAGCTGCTCCATGATCGAGTCGTTCACGGGGGCGGCGTGCGTCTGCACGATGAAGAGGTCGACTCCCCGAATGGAGCTCCCGTAGCGGCAATGGAGCTCGCTGTCGGCAAACTCGCGCAGATTCGTCTCGCCGAGGCTGACGCCGAGGTACCGGGCGATCTCCTCGGCCAGCTCCGGGTGAGACCGTCCCGTCACGAGTTCCAGGCGGCGAGTCGGCACTAACTCCATCGTGTGGTCCTCTCGTCGATCTCCGGGCCTATCCGCCTGCCGGTGGGCTTGCCCCGAAGAATGCCCCGAGGCGTTCGCCACGCGCCAGCCGGGTGCCCGGCTCGAGCACGGAGAAGGCACCCAAAACGACATGGTCCTCGATGACGGCCCGGTCCCCGACGCTGTGGGTCAGGCGCACGCCCTGTCCGACCTCGCAATCGACGAGGTGGCAGTTGGGCCCGATCACCGAGCCCTGGCCGATCCGCGTGCTCCCTTCGAGGACGACGCCCGGCAGCAGCGTCACGTCCGCGTCGAGCAGCACCGTGACATCGATGTAGGTCGCCTCCGGGTCCCACATCGTCACGCCCCAGCGCATCCAGCGGTCGTTGATGCGCGAGCGCAGCTCCGCCTCGGCGGCCGCCAGCTGTGACCGGTCGTTGACCCCGGCGGCTTCCATCGGGTCGCCGGACACGACCGTCGTCACCGTGTAGCCCGCACTGTGGAGGACCTCGATCGTGTCGGTGAGGAAGTACTCGCCCAGCGAGTTGTCAGGGGAGAGCCTTCGCAGCGCCGGCGCCAGCACGCCGTGACGGAAGCAGTAGATCTGCGACGCCACCTCGTCGACGTCGAGCTCTTCCGGCGAGCAGTCGGGATCGTCGAGGATGCGCGCCACCCTGCCGTCCTTGGAGCGGATCACCCGGGAGTACCCGAAGGGGTCGTCCAGCCTCGCCGTCAGGATGGTGGCGGCGGCGTCGAGGAGACGGTGCTCACGCACGAGGTGGGCGAGGGTCGCCGGCCGCACGAGGGGCGTGTCGCCCGGCAGGACGACGAGGTCGCCTTCGTCGAGGCCGCTGCCGAACGAGTCGGGGAACCCGGTGAGCCCGACCGCCACGGCGTCTCCGGTCCCCCTCGGCTCGAGCTGCTCGACGAACTCGATCGCCAGGTCCCCCGGCGCCTCCGCCTGGATCGTCTTCACGACCTCGTTGGCGTTGTGGCCCACGACGACCACGACGCGGTCGACCGGCAGCTCGGCGAGGGCGTCGAGGACATGCAGGATCATCGGCCGCCCGCACAGGCGATGGAGCGGCTTCGGGGTAGCCGATCTCATCCGGGTGCCCTCACCGGCCGCCAGCACGATGGCGGACAGCGGGCGCTCGACTGGCCTCACCCTGACGGTCATTCCTGGCACCACCTCCGACAGTCCAACGATCCCGACCATAGCTGCGCGCCGGCGTCTCCGCTCGGCATCGGCGGGAGCCGTCGAGGGCACCGCCGGGGGGCGCCCCAGTAGTCTGCCGAGCGATGGACTTTCGCCTCACACCGGAGCAAGAGCTGCTGAAAGCGGCCGTCGCGGGCATCGCAGCAGGCTACGGACACGAGTACTTCCAGGCCAAGACGCGGGAGGGGGCCAAGCCGGACGAGCTCTGGGCGGAGCTGGGCCGGGGCGGGTTCCTCGGTGTCCACCTGCCCGAGGCCTACGGGGGCGGCGGCATGGGCATCTCCGAGCTGACGATCGTCTGCGAGGAAGTGGCCGCTGCGGGCTGCCCGCTGCTCCTCATCCTGGTGTCCCCGGCGATCTGTGCCACGCTGCTCGCCACCTTCGGTACCGACGCCCAGAAGCGGCAGTGGCTCCCCGCCATGGCACGGGGCGAGGCGAAGATGGCCTTTGCCATCACGGAGCCGGACGCCGGTTCGAACTCCTATCGCATCTCGACGACGGCGCGAAAAGACGGTGACGTCTGGCGCCTCAACGGCTCGAAGTACTACATCTCCGGCGTCGACGAGGCCGAGGCGGTCATCGTCGTCGCCCGCACGGGCACGGAGGAGGGCACGGGCAAGGCCAAGCTCTCGCTCTTCGTGGCCGACACCGACGCGAAGGGATTTGAAGCCCGCCAGATACCTGTCGAGATCGCCGCCCCCGAGAAACAGTTCACGGTCTTCTTCGACGACTGCGTCCTCGACTCCGACCGCCTCCTCGGGACCGAGGGCGACGGGCTCCACCAGGTCTTCGCCGGGCTGAACCCGGAGCGGTTGATGGCGGCGGCCGTCTCGTGCGGCATCGGCCGCTATGCCCTCGACGTGGCGGCTGCCTACGCGAGGGAGCGGCGGGTCTGGGACCGCCCCATCGGCGCCCACCAGGGAGTCGCTCACCCGCTCGCCAAAGCCAAGATCGAGCTCGAGCTGGCCCGCCTCATGCTGGCGAAGGCAGCATGGTGCTACGACGCCGGCACGGAGGCGGGCGAGGCCGCCAACATGGCCAAGTACGCGGCCGCCGAAGCCGCCCTCGGCGCGCTCGACCAGGCGATCCAGACCCATGGCGGCAACGGGCTGGCGTCCTCCTACGGTCTCGCCGACCTCTGGGGCACGGCCCGCCTCCTGCGCACGGCGCCTGTCAGCCGGGAGATGATCCTCAACTTCGTGGCCCAGCACTCGCTCGGGCTGCCGAAGTCGTACTGAGCGCCCGGAACGTGACGCCGTCGGTGGCTCTCGGCGGGCGGCCCGTCCTCGCGATCGGAGGCGGTCCTTGAGCG
Source organism: Acidimicrobiales bacterium (assembly GCA_035623975.1). Lineage (GTDB taxonomy): Bacteria > Actinomycetota > Acidimicrobiia > Acidimicrobiales > Bog-793 > JAKACA01. The sequence goes on from DASPSK010000051.1 coordinate 4,914, forward strand.
TCGCCCCGCGTCCCGAGTTGCTGCAGGCGGCCGATCGCCTCTTCGAGGACGGCGGCCTTGCCGTGCTGGAGGACTACGTCAGGATCCCGTGCCTCTCGCCGGACTTCGACGCCGAGTGGTCGGCCCACGGCCACCTGCGTGCGGCCGCCGAGCTGCTGCTCGACTGGGTGCAGGCGCGGCCCGTGGCCGGTCTCGAGGTGGAGCTCCTGCAGCTGCCGGGCCTGACGCCCGTGATCGCGGCCGAGGTGCCGGCGACGCCGGGCCGCGAGGACTCGGGCGCCGGCCCGACCCTCTTGTACGGGCATCTCGACAAGCAGCCGCCCCTCGGAGCCTGGCGGGAGGGGCTCGACCCCTTCGTGCCCGTCCGCGAAGGCGACCGCCTCTACGGCCGCGGCACCGCCGACGACGGCTACTCGGTCTTCGCCGCCATCGGCGCCCTGCAGGCGCTGCAGGAGTGCGGAGTCGGCCACGGCCGCTGCATCGTCCTCATCGAGGCGAGCGAGGAGAGCGGGAGCCCGCACCTTCCCGCCTACCTCGGGCTGCTGGCACCCCGCTACGGAGCCGGCGGGCCGTCCCTCGTCGTCTGCCTCGACTCCGGTTGCCCCAGCTACGACCGCCTCTGGACGACGACGTCGCTGCGCGGGCTCATCTCGGCCGAGATCCGCGTCGACGTCCTCACCGAAGGCGTCCACAGCGGCACGGCCGGCGGCATCGTGCCCTCGTCGTTCCGCCTCCTCCGCCAGCTGCTCTCCCGCCTCGAGGACGAAGAGACCGGCGCCATCCTCCTCCCGGAGTGCAACGTCACGATCCCGGAGCTGCGCCGCCGCGAGGCGGAGGCGTTCGTCGCCGCCCTTGGCGAGGAGGCGGTCGGATCCCTCCCGATCGTCCCCGGCCTCCGCCTCGGCGGCACAGACACCGTGGGGCGCGTGCTCGCCCGCACCTGGGAGCCCTCCCTCGCCTTTGTCGGCATCGACGGCGTGCCCTCCGTGCACGAGGGCGGCAACGTGCTGCGCCCGTTCACGACCGGGAGGATCGTCCTGCGGCTACCGCCGAGCGCCGACGCGGCCGCGGCTGCTGCTCGCCTCCGGACGGTGCTGACGGAGGACCCGCCGGAAGGGGCCAGGGTGACGGTGGAGGCGGAGGGGGCGAAGGGTTTCGATGCGCCGCCGATGGCGCCATGGTTGGCGGAGGCGGTCACACAGGCCTCCGCCGCCTACTTCGGTCGGCCGTCTGGGGCGGCCGGCGACGGGGGGTCGATCCCGTTTCTCAGCGCCTTGCAGGAGCGCTACCCTGCCGCCCAATTCCTTGTCACCGGGGTTCTCGGCCCGGAATCGAACGCCCACGGACCAAACGAGATGCTCCACTTGCCGACGGTCAAGCGGGTGACGGCCGCCGTCGCCCACGTGCTCTCCGCCGCGCCCTGAGGCGCTCCGCCCCTGCTCAGTCGAAGATCGGCTCTCGGGTCCTCGTCCGCTTCAGCTCGAAGAAACCGTCGGTGCCCGCCACGAGGAGCACGCCGTCCCAGAGCTTGCCGGCGGCCTCGCCCCGCGGGATCGGCGAGACGACAGGCCCGAAGAAGGCGATGCCCTCGACGTGGATCACGGGTGTGCCGACCTCGTAGCCGACCGGGTCCATCCCCTCGTGGTGGGACTTTTTGATGGCCTCGTCGTAGTCGGTGCTCGTGGCCGCCTCGATGAGCTCGGCCGGCAGGCCCATCTCGGCGATGGCCTCGACGACGGCGGACTCCTCCCGGCGGTGCTCGTTGTGAAAGCGCCTGCCGAGGGCCGTGTAGAGGGGAAGGACCACCTCGTCGCCGAAGCGCTCCTCGGCGGCCTGCACGACCCGCACCGGCCCCCAGGCCGTCTCGAGCAGCTTGCGGTAGTCGTCGGGGATGTCCTTTTCCGAGTTCAGGTAGGCGAGCGACATGATGTGCCAGCGGGCGGCGATCGGCCGGACCGTCTCCACCTCGAGCACCCAGCGCGAGGCGATCCACGCCCAGGGGCAGATCGGGTCGAACCAGAAATCGATCGGGGTGGGCTCCGTGGTTGTCGGGGGCGTCACTGCTTGGCTCCTCTCCCTCCGGGCCGGCCGGGCCGGATGAGATCGGTCTTAGCGGCGCCGGCTGCTTCGACCGGCCGGGTCCACTTACAGCGTGAGCAGGCGCACCGGCTGCTCGACGCAGTCGGCCACGAACCTCAGGTAGCCCCCCGCCACGGCGCCGTCACACACCCTGTGGTCGAAAGCGAGCGTGAGCTCGGTCACCGTGCGCGCCCGCACCTCCCCGTCGACGACCCAGGGCCGCTCGAGGAGGCGGCCCACGCCCACGATCGCCACCTCCGGGAAGTTGATGATGGCGGCGGAGCCGTCGACGCCGAAGACGCCGTAGTTGTTGAGGGTGAAGGTGCCGCCGGTCAGCTCACTCGGCCTGAGCTGGCGCTGGCGGGCGGCGCCCGCCAGGCGGCGGATCTCGTCGTCCAGCTCGAGCAGGCTCATCTCCTCGGCGTGATGCACGACGGGGACGACGAGGCCGCTGCCGGTCTGGACAGCGATGCCGAGGTTCACGTGCTCGCTCAGCACGATCTCGTCCCCCTCCATCCTCGAGTTGAGCAGCGGCCAGCTCCGTAGCCCGAGCACACAGAAGCGGGCCAGCCAGCTGGTGATGCCGACGCCGGCGGGGCGGTCCGGGTTGGCTTGGTCGATGGCCCGTTTCGCCTCGAGGAGTCCCGTGGCGTCGGCGTCCACCCACACGGTCGCTTCAGGGATCTCCCGGCGGGAGCGCGCCAGCCGCTCGGCCATCTGGCGGTGCGCTCCTCGGATCACGAGGCGCTCGCCTGCGCCGGGGGCGGCGGCTCCGGCGGCGGCCGTGTCGGAGGCGGCGGCTGCCCGCTCGATGTCTCGGCGGGTGATGACGCCTTCGGGACCCGAGCCTTCGACGACCGAGAGGTTCACGCGCAGCTCACGAGCCAGGCGGCGGACGACGGGGGACAGGACCGCCGGCCGGCGGGCAGAAGCGGCGGCCGGGGCGGCGGCTGCTGCGGCTGCGGCCTGGGCCGCGCCGGTGGCCGGGGCGGCAGCGCCCGTGGCCGCGGCGGCAGCGCCTGTGGCGCCGGCAGCGCCGGCTGCGGTTGGAACGCCGGCGCGGCGCCGCCGGCGACGCTCCGGCCGAGTGCCGTAGCCGACGAGGAGGCTCCCGGAGCCGGCGGCGGCGGCGGCGGACCCGCCCGGCTCAGAGGCGCTCGGAAGGGCGGCGCCGGACTCGGCCGGCTCGGCGACGGACACGAGGGGCGCCCCGACGGGGACGACATCGCCGGCTTCGTGGTACAGCCTCGCGATGACGCCGCCGAAGGGCGAGGGCAGCTCGAGGTTTGCCTTCGCCGTCACGACTTCGACGATCGGCTGGTCGACGGCGACGACATCGCCCTCGGCCACGAGCCAACGCACGATCTCGGCATCCTCGAGACCCTCGCCGAGGTCCGGCAGGTGGAAGTCGCGTGGCGTCACCGACGGGCTCCGCTGCCGGCCGCACCGTCGTCCCACTGCAAGGCGTCCACGGCGTCGAGGATGCGGTCGACGTTGGGCAGGTGGTGCTCCTCGAGCATGGGAGGCGGGTAAGGGATGTCGAGCCCGCCGACGCGGGCAATGGGAGCCTCGAGGTAGTGAAAGCACATCTCGGTCAGCCGGGCCACCACCTCGGCGCCGAAGCCCCCGAACGTGCTCGCCTCGTGTACGACGACGGCCCGGCCGGTCCGGCACACCGATTCCGCCACCGTGTCGGCGTCGAAGGGCGAGAGGCTGCGCAGGTCGACGACCTCGAGATCGAGACCCTCCTCCGCGCCGGCACTGGCCGCCTCGAGGGCCGTGTCCACCATGGCGCCATAGGCGATCACCGTGGCGTCGCTCCCTCTGCGCCGCACGACGGCCTGGGTGGCGGGCTCCGTCCTCACGGGCAGATCGAGGTCTGCTTTGGCCCAGTAGCGGCGTTTCGGCTCGAGGAAGACGACGGGATCGGGCATCTCGATCGCCTCGCGCAGCATCGAATAGGCGTCGGCGGCCGCGCCAGGTGTGAGCACGGTCAGGCCGGGCGTGTGCGCGTAGTACGCCTCGGAGGAGTCCGAGTGGTGCTCGACCCCTCCGATGCCGCCGCCATAGGGGATGCGGATCACGAGGGGAAGGGTGAGGCGAGAGCGGGTGCGGTTTCTCAGCTTGGCGACATGGCTCGTGATCTGCTCGAAGGCCGGGTAGGCAAAGGCGTCGAACTGCATCTCCACGACCGGCCGGAAGCCGTACATGGCCATGCCCACGGCGGTACCCACGATGCCGCTCTCGGCGAGGGGTGTGTCGAAGCAGCGCTGCTCCCCGAACTCCGCCATCAAGCCGTCGGTCACGCGGAAGACGCCGCCGAGGCGGCCGACGTCCTCGCCGAAGACGAGGACGGAGTCGTCCGCCGCCATGGCGTCGTTGAGCGCCCGGTTGAGCGCCTCAGCCATCGAGACCGTCACGAGGCCTCCTCGCCGGTGGTGCCGACCTCCTCGGCGAGGCGGGCCGCCTCGGCTGCGAGCAGGGCCGTCGGGCGGCTGTAGACGTCGGTGAACAAGGCGGCGGGATCGGGCTCGACGTCGACCATGAGGGCGTCGCGCACGCGCGAGGCGAAACGCTCCGCCGCCGCCGCCACATCGTCGTGGCCCGCCTGGTCGAGCACGCCGCGGTCCATCAGGTAAGCCTCGAGGCGGGCGAGCGGGTCACGCTCGATCCAGGGCTGCGCCTCCTCGGCCGAGCGGTAGCGGGCGGCGTCGTCGGCGTTCGTGTGCGCTTCCATCCGGTAGGTGACGGCCTCGACGACAGCCGGACCGGCGCCGGCGCGGCAGCCGTCCAGCAACCGGGACACCATCGCCTGCACGGCCACGACGTCGTTGCCGTCGACGCGGTAGCCGCCGATGCCGTAGCCGAGGGCGCGGTGAGCAAGCGTCGGCGACTTCGTCTGCTTGGAGAGGGGCACGCTGATGGCGTACTGGTTGTTCTGGATGAAGAAGACGACGGGGACCTCGTAGACGGCGGCGAAGTTCAAGGCGACGTTGGCGTCGCCCTCACTCGTGGCGCCGTCGCCGAGGAAGACGAGCACCGCGGTGTCCTCCCCCTTCAGGCGGGCGGCGAAACCCAGGCCGACGGCGTGCAGCGCCTGGGTCGCCAGCGGCGTGCACTGCGGGGCCGTGCGCCACCGCTGGGGGTCGTAGCCGCAGTGCCACTCCCCCCGCAGCAACGAGAGCGCCTCGACGGCGGGGATGCCCCGGGTGATGAGGGCCACGGTCTCGCGGTAGGTGGGGAACATCCAATCCTGCGGCCGCAGCGCCAGGACGGCGCCCACCTGGGAGGCCTCCTGGCCTCCGGCGGACGGGTAGACGGCGAGGCGTCCCTGACGAGTGAGCGTCGTCGCCAGACGGTCGAAGCGCCGGGCGGTGACGAGGCGGCGGTACAGCTCGAGGAGCCGCCCGTCGCCCGGCATCTCCAGCCCCAACGCCCCCGAGGCCGAGCCGTCCGGCGCGATCAGGCAGGCGGGCTCCCCGAACGGGGCCACCTCGAGCAAGCCGCCGAGGTGCTTTGCACCCCTGATCGGAGCGGCATGGGCTGTTGTGGGCCCGTGATCATCGGATATGGGCAGTGCCATCTGCCTTGTGATGATGGCGGTAGAGAGCCGATTAGTCCAACACTTGCAGAAAGTCGAGATTATTGGCAGCTAGACTGGCCCATCGATGGCCAAAATGTCACCGGTCGCGCCGCCGACGGGCACGCCGTCCAAGCCGGCGGTCGCGGCGGCTGGGTCGCTCGATGCCGTCGACCTGCGCATCCTCGAGCTGCTCTCGGCGGACGGGAGGGCCTCGGTGCGCGAGATCGCCGAGCGCGCCCGCATCGGCCGGGCGACCGCCTACAACCGCCTCCAGCGCTTGCAGGACTCCGGCGTGATCCGGGGTTTCACCGTGGTACTGGACCCCCGGCGGGCGGGGGCAGGCCTGGCGGCCTACGTCTATGTGAAGATCGACCAGCACGCGTGGCGCACGCTCGGCCACGCCATCGCCCGCCTGCCCGGGGTCGAGCACGTAGCCCTCGTGAGCGGCGAGTTCGACCTCCTCGTCCTCGTACGGGTACACGACCCGAGCGACCTGCGCGACGTCGTCCTCGAGCAGCTGCACGCCATCGACGGGGTCACGGCGACGCAGACGACCTTCGTGCTCGACGAGATGGACGGGATCGGCTACCTCTTCCCCGATCGCCTTCGCCCTCGCCCCGGCGGTCCTGAGGCAGAATGAAGCCGTGTTGACCCGTGCCGAGGCGCCCGCTCCGCCCGCTCCACCCGCTCCGCCCGCTCCGCCCGCTCCAGAGCTCGCCAAGTTCCACGCCATGGTGGACGGCACGGCGCAGGACTGGAGCATCATCGACGCCGCCGACGCCGAATTCCTAAAGGGCCTGCCCGACCGGCTGCTCGGCCACCTGAAGCTGCTGGGCGGTGAGTACGGGGGTTTTGCCGT
>DASPSK010000074.1:0-6697 GCA_035623975.1 Acidimicrobiales bacterium
GAGCACCACCTTCAGGCGGTATCCCTTCAGCCGCGCCACCATGGCCATGCCGATGCCCGTGTTGCCCGAGGATGGCTCGAGGAGCACGGCGCCGGGGTCCAGCCGGCTGTCCTTCTCCGCCTGCTCGATCATGGCCAGGGCGATGCGGTCCTTCACCGAGCCACCCGGGTTCTGGCCCTCCAGCTTCACGAGGATCCTGGCCTCGGGATTGGGGCTGAGGGCGCTCACGTCCACCAACGGGGTGTTCCCGATGAGGTCGAGGACGCTCGCCAACGGCGGCACTCTCCCGCTCCCGCGTCCGGCTGCCGGATTCAGCCGCCGGCCACGGCCGGCAGGATCGACACGGTGGCGCCGTCGGAGACCTTGGTGTCCAGCCCGCCGAGATAGCGGATGTCGTCGTCGTCGACGTACACGTTCACGAACCGATGCAGCGATCCGTCCTCGGTCAGGACCTGGCCGGCCATGCCAGGATACTGCGCCACCAGCTCGCGCAAGACGTCGCCCACGGTGACGCCCGCCATCTCCAGCGTGCTCTGTCCGCCGGCCTGTGCTCGGAGCACGGTCGGCAGTCGGACTTCGACGGGCAATTGGTCTCCAGGGCCGGGTTCCGGGGCCTGTCCCTACCCCCGTCAGCTGACCACCGGAGGGTGAGCCAGGCCCCAAATGTTGATGGATCCAGTCGGTATTCTACCGAGCCGGCCGCCGGGCCCTGGCCGGCGTCGACCCTGCGGCCTTCGACCGGGCGGTGGGTCAGGGCGCCGGGGCGGCACCGGGTTCGTCCAGGGGATCGAGCACGGGCTCCTCGGTGATCGTCCCGTCCACGATCAAGTACGAGCGCACGGTCGGCAAGGCGTGGCGAAGCGAGACGATCACGTAGTGCCAGGTGGGATCCGGCGCCTGGGCGACGTCGGTCGGCGAGGGGTGGGCCTCGGTGTGGGTGTGGGAGTGGAACACGCCCACGATCTGAAGACCTTGCGCCTCGGCGTGGCGATCGGCGAGGAGGTGGTCCTTCGGGTCGACGGTGTAGAGCTTGGCCGACGCCGCCGCGTTGCGGGTGGGATAGCACCGGCGCACGACGTCGCCACCAGGTTCGGCGGCGAGCAGGCCGCACGCCTCGTCGGGGAGCCCGGCCAGGCAGTGGGCCACCATCTCGGCACGGATCTCTCCCGGGAGCCCCAACACGGACAGGAGGGTACCGGCCGCCTCCCGGTACCCTCGGAAAATGGCCAAGGGACCGGGGCGACGGGCACCACGGCCCAAAGAGCCGTCGGCCGACGGCTACCGCCAGGTAGCCCGCAACCGAAGGGCCCGCCACGAGTACGACATCCTCGAGACCTTCGAGTGCGGGATCGCCCTGCAGGGCAGTGAGGTGAAATCGCTACGGGCCGGACGGGTGTCGTTGCAGGACTCCTACGCCCGGATCGAGCGGGGCGAGGCGTGGTTGCTCGGGGTCCATATCCCCCCCTACGAGTACTCCAGCGGCTTCGGGGCTCACGACTCGGACCGCCCCCGCAAGCTCCTGCTGCACCGGTCCCAGATCGACGAGCTCATGGGCCGCACCCAGCAGCAGTCGCTCACCCTGGTGCCGCTGTCCGTCTACTTCAAGGAGGGCAGGGCCAAGGTGGAGCTGGCGCTGGCCCGGGGACGGCGGCTGTACGACAAGCGGCGAGCCATCGCCAACCGGGAGGCGGACCGTGAGGCGGCCCGAGAGATGTCCCGGGCCGCGGGGCGGAGCGCGCCTCGGGGTGCTCGGCGGGAGTACGGGTGACCGGCCGCGGTAAAATGGTGATCTCACAAGGGGGTGATTGGTTTCGACTTCGGTCGTCGAGTCGGGAGAAGCGAGCCGTGGTCCCCGGAGCCACGTAAAAGAGCCGGGAAACAAAACAAACGCCGAGCCTCAGCTCGCGCTGGCTGCTTAATAAGTAGCCCGTCCGTCCGGTCTTAGCCCTACGGGCCGGTCACGGGCGTCATCGAGTAGGGCTCACCGGGACGGTTCCGCCGAGCGGCCTCCGGGGACACCGAAGCTCGGCTGGGGCCCTGCGAGTTCGCCGGTGGCGGCGCAGGGCCCGAGACCTAGCCGCCGGCTGCGCTCGGAGAAGGCCCGATGAGAAACCGGAGGACGCGGGTTCGATTCCCGCCACCTCCACGACATAAACAAGGCCCTGACCAGGGAGGATGCGACCACGCAACCCCTCGTCGGGGCCTTGTGACGCAGAAATGACGCACGGCAGGCAGCACGCGAAGCCGAGCGACCCCACGAGGACGGAGATGCGGCATGGCCGACGTCCAGGTCGAGGAGAACCCGGTCCACATCGACAACGAGGACATGGCGGCGATCATCGACGCCATCGGCGAACTCGGGAAGGAAGCAGAACCGACCGGCCAGAAGACGCTCCTCAAGGCGGCCTGGTGGGTCCTGGTTCTCCACTGGCTCGAGGACGACACCACCCACTTCGCGTTCGACACCTTCCTCACCATCCTCGGGACGAAGGTGCTCCGTCACTACCGGAAGACCAAGAAGGACCCGCCTGCCCGGATCGACGTCGTCGATGGTGACCACAACACGCTGGCTTCGAAGGAACTCGATGAAACCGACGAGGACGACGAGGAGTCGTAAGGATCGCCGCCATGTGGACCGCGATCATTTTGGCGTTCGTGGCGGCCGTGGTCATCGCCGCTGTCGGCTGGCTCTGGAAGGCTCCCCGTCGAAGGGTCGCAGCCTTCATCCGCGCCGGACGCGGCCGACCGTTCAGCGAGCTCCACGCCGTCACGACGGCTCGGGTCCCCCCGACATGGAGCCGGGTCGACACGCCCGAGGGCCCGAAGATGGCGTGGCAGTGCGAGCTCATCGTGACGAACGGAGGCAACCGGGCGGACGCGGCTGTCCGTGGCGAGATGCGATGGCACGGCCGCTCCGACGCCTTCCTGACGCCGATCGCTCGCCTCGACACCCACCAGCTGATCTCCGAGCTTGGTCCCGGCGCCGCCGGTCTCCTGATCCTCACTGCGTGGAGTCCCATCGGGGAAGGTGAGGACCCCGCGGGTGACCAGCGCACCGAGATCGTCCTCTTCGACCGCTACGGCGGTCACCACGGGACCGAGGTGACGTTCTCCCCGGTCCCGCGGGCAACTGTTGCGCCTGGGACGTGTGGCGTCTCGTCGGCGCGAGCCGGTCGGACCCTCGTCTGCGACAAGCCGTCGGGCCACGACGGAGCGCACAGCGTCCTCGACCGGACGACAGGGATCGCCTCCACTTGGGACGACTACGGCCCAGGGCCCGACTTCGTCGTGAGGTAGGTCACGGTCGGCCTCAGCCCCACCCGAGGGCCCTCCGTAGCCGGCGCAGCGCATCGTCGATCTCGCCCCGCAGGGCCTCGACGTCCGGGCCGGCCTGTTCGATGCCGTTCCTGGCCTTGGACAGAGCCGTCTTGATCGTGGTGACCCGACCTAGGGCCCGGCAAGCGTCACCGATGGCGGCTTCCGCCTCCGCCTGGTCGAGCATCTCATCAGCTTGTGGCTCGACGGAGCGACGCGCCACTAGCCGGGCCCACATGTAGGCCAGCCACAGAGCGCTGTCGCCTCCGTCCTCCGGGTCGTAGACGCAGACGGCCTTGTCCCCGAGGAAGGTGAACGGCACCGACGTCGGAGCCTGCTCCTGGGAGGCGAACACGGCGACGGCAGCCGTCGCCTCCCGGTTCGCCGCCGAGCGCCCGAGCTCCTCGAAGACCTTGCGCTGCGAGAGTTTGCGGTTCTTCGCCTCGAAGACGATGACGAGCTCGTGCCCGGCTGTGTCGGTGGGGTCGATGTGCACCACCTCGTCGCCTGTCAGGGCGCCGGCCGCTCCCCCGCTGCGGCCTACGTGCTCCGCCATGTCACCATGACGGGAAGCGATCTCGCTGAGCGCCTGGTGGACGAGCTCCTCGAAGGAGGCACCCTTGACCGCTGTGAGCCTGAACGTCGCGGCTTGCGCCTCTCGGGCAGCCACCGAGCCAGCGAGCTCGGTCAGGTGCGTGAGCACCAGCCCCAGCTGCGTCGACAGTGTCCCCAGGATCTCGGCTTTGAGGCGGGCCAGCGGGCTGTCCTCGCTGCCTGGGTCGAGTGCCTTCCGCAGCGATGCGAGGTGTGCCGCACCTCCCCTCGCGATGGCCTCCTCGATTCGCGCCTGAGCGGAGCTCTTTGAGTCCTCGTCGAAGACGGCCTCGAGAGCGCCCACGGCGCCAGAGGTCGTCTTCCCGATCTGCTCGAGCGCGCCGGCCAGGCTGACGTCGAAGCCTGACATGACGCGCTCGAAGGCCCGCTCGACGAGTGCCGAGTCGAGGGTCGCCGCCGTCGCCCGCTGCGATCGGGCCCCGAGCTCGAGGAGCAGTGACACCGCCCCCTCGAGGTCGTCTGCCTCGTCGAGCACAGCCACGACGGTCGGGTCCGACTCGACGAAGCCGTCGAGGAGCAGCTGCCCGCCCTCGATCCGTGCGGTCGGCTCAGGTGTGTTGTGGAGTGGCTGGACCATCTCGATCCCTCCTTGGGGTCGTCCCGGTTCTCCGGGTGGGCCACCACAGCGGAAGCCCAGGTCGACGGTAGGGAAGGCCCGTTCGGGCGCTCCGGGAGGGTTCCGCGTAGGGCTGTAGCCTCGGAGACGGTGGCAAAGGGCCGGGTCGACGAGCTCTGGGAGCGTGCCGAGGACGTCATCGCGGTCGCCGAGGCCGCTGGTCGCAGCGTCTCGAGAACCCAACTCGCACGCTGGCACCGGGCCGGCTTGCTCGAGCGCCCGGTCCAGCACAGCCTGGGCCTCCACGGCACGGAGGCCCTCTACCCGCCGGGCACCGCGACCATCGTCCTCGAGATCTGCGAGCGGAAGGCGAAGGACCGGCGCATCTCTCACATCGGCTGGGGCCTGTGGTGGTCAGGCTTCCCCGTCGAAATGGCCCTCGTGCGCGACTTCCTCGCCAAGGTCGCCGACGGGCTGGTCACAACGCTCGGGGAACTCGTGACCGAGGACGGCACGCTGACCGACAAGGCCGAGAACGCCCTCGACGCCTCCCCGGAGGCGGACCTGGACTCGAAGACGCTTGGCTGGGTGCGGCGGCGCGCCGGGACGACGAACTTCGACTCCGTCCTCGACTCGTTGCTGAGGGTGGCCGGCGGTCATCCCGAAGACCTCCGTGATGACGACCTGTCTCAGTTGGCGCACGCAATCGGGATGGACCGAGCTCGCAGCGACTTGCTCGCATCGACCGGCAAGCCCTGGATCGAGGACGATGACCTTCGCGGTGATTTCCAGAACATCGCCCATCTGGCCGACCCGGCACTCCTCGTCGAGGCTCTCAAGGTGATGAACGACGAGGAACTGTGCCGCTGTCGCGACGAAGCCGCCCTCTTCGTCGCCACCATCTCTACGCTCGGCGGAGTCTTGCGTGACACCGCTGGACGTTGGGCCTTCGGACTCGCTTCCTACGGCGCGTTCATCGACGACATGGCAGACACCCCACACGGCCAAGCGTGGCTCACGCTGCTCTGGTCAGTGTTCCGGAGTTCCGGATTCGACGAAGGGCTCGACACGATTCTCGCTCAGGGGCCTGAGGTCCAGCGCACTCGCCGCTCCCTCGAAGCGATCGTGGCGCTGCGCGAGGCCGTCCCAGAAGTCGCCGACGCGGTGAGCCTCGAGATGCTCGGGAAGGCCATCTCCGACCCCACGGTCGCCCAAGGCATCCAGGCGGCGCTCGCCGAGGTCAGGGCCGAGAACGCCGAAGCGATCGACGCGTTCTTCGCGACCCGTCCTGAACTCCGCGACCGTCCAACAACGTCTGCCTCTTAAACGCTCAGATCGCTCGAACTCCGCTTTCCCAGATAGGCGGGTCCTCGGGACCATTGTCCAGCTCGGAGCCATCTTCCGGCGTCACGATAAGAGGCTAACGAAAGGGAGAGGACACCGCCCGGCCGGTAGCCGGCAATGCCGGTCGGTGTGCTGAGTTACGAACCGCCGAATCAGCGCAATGTGCCGATCCTGCGCTCCCCGGCCCGGAGGCCGGGTGCGCGGTATTGCTCCGGCCCGGTGATCTGTATGTGCCGGTATCTCGCGCCCGGCCCCGAGGAGGGGTGCGCGGTAATGCGTCAAGGGGCGGAATACCCGGTCGCCCTCGCGTGGCCTGACCTGGCCGGAGGCCCTGGCCAGAGCGACTTCGTCCGGGCAGTACCGGCCGGTCAGGCACCCGGGGGTTGCTGTTCGCGGAGGATCAAGCTCGACTGATGGTCGTTAATCGATCACCGACCGGCGATCTGGGGCGAATCGATCTATGCAGCGCCGATGACGTCGCCGAACTCGACGGTGTCGAGCTTCACCCCGCCCATTCCCGGTCCGGTCTCAGGCGGCGCGGCAGCCTTCGCCTGCTCCTCGGTCTCGAACACCTGGATGGAGACTCCGTGGGTGTCATCGACGGCGACAAAGTACGCGCCTACGAATCCGGGGGCTCCTTTGAGGATTGGAATGAACTCTTGGTCGAGCGCACGCTTCGCCTCGGCCTGATCGTGGATGTTCACATGGACAACGGTGGCATGCATGATCAACCTCCTACTTGTTCCTGGTCAGCGCCAGGATATTCCGATGCAGTATCACTGTAGTGATAGCTGGTAGTATGAATCCAATGGGTGGACCTGTCAAGCGGCCGTACCGGTCGCCCCTCCGGGAGCAAGCAGCCCGGCG
>DASPSK010000077.1:0-6953 GCA_035623975.1 Acidimicrobiales bacterium
GTGGGGACTCACCCGAAACCCGTTCGATCTCGAGAGGACGCCCGGAGGGTCGTCGGGAGGGTCAGGTGTCGCCGTGGCGACGGGCATGGCTGCCCTCGCCGTCGGAACCGACGGCGGCGGATCGATCCGCGGGCCGTCGGCGTTCTGCGGCACCGTCGGCCACAAGCCGACGTACGGGCTCGTGCCGACTCGACCGGGTTTTCGCGGTTGGCCGACCCTCTCGGTCCACGGCCCGATGGGTCGCAGCGTCGCCGACGTCGCCGCCATGCTCGCCGTCATGGCCGGACCGCATGCAGACGATCCATCCACCGTGCCCTTCGGCACGGTGGCTCTCTCCTCCGTCGGCGCCGGGCGGGACGATCTCGCCGGGCTGCGGGTGGCCGTCAGCGTCGATTTCGGCTTCGCGGAGGTCGAGGGGGCTGTCGTGGCGGGTTTCGAGGAGGCGCTCAAGGTGCTCGAGGGGCTCGGTTGCGAGCTGACCGAGGCACATCCCGCGCCGGAGGAGGATGCAGTCGCCCTGTGGACGTTGATTGCCGCATGCGAGGGATATGCCTCGGAGGGCCCGCTCCTCGACCGTGAAGACGAGATGACCGCCTACAGCGCGAAGACCATCCACCGCGGCGAGGCGGTCTCGGCGGGGGAGTACCTCGACGCCCAATGGCACCGCGAACGCCTCTCGCGGGCCTGGGGCGCCTTCTTTGACGACTATGACGTGATGGTCTCGCCCGGGCAACAGATCCTGCCTTTCTCCGTCACGCTGTCGGAGAACGCGGCCGAGGACGAGTCGATCTGGGGGATGGACTCGATTGCCAATCTGACCGGCCAGCCGGTGGTTTCCGTGCCATGCGGACTCGCTCCGGGAGGCCTGCCAGTGGGTGTCCAGTTCATGGGTCGGCGGTTCGCCGACGCTCGAGTGTTGGGGACTGCGGCCATCTTCGAGCGCCACGTCGGGCGTCCGGTGCCTCCGGCGCCGTTCGGCCCGGTCGACGAACAAGTGAGCACCGTGCTCTATCCGGCCCGCGGCGCCTCATCATCCGGGTGACCGAGAGCGAGGAACTTCCCGAGATCGTGGCGGCTGCTTACGAGCGGGCCGTCGGCACCGGCTTCCTCTTCGCCTGCGAGGTCGACGTCGGCCGACTGCTGGCGACCTGGGCGGCGGCCGTGCCGGACGGTGGCCGGATCCTCGAGATCGGAACCGGAGTCGGTGTCGGCTTGGCCTGGTTGGTCCACGGACTGGGGGCACGAGGAGACGTCGAGGTCGTCACGGTCGAGCTCGACGACGCCATCCAGCAGGTGGCGCTGTCGGCGCCGTGGCCACCATGGGTCCGCTTCGAGTCAGGTGACGGCGCCGAGGTCGTCGGCCGCCTCGGGCAGTTCGATCTGATCTTCCCGGACGCGCCGGGAGGAAAGATCCTCAAGCTTCGCCGGACGTTAGCTGCCCTTCGCCCTGGCGGCACCCTCATCGTCGACGACATGGATCTCAGTCGCCACGAAGATGAACCGCTGCGGTCTGCGCTGGCGGTTGTGCGTGCGCGCCTCGTCGAGAACACCGAGCTCGTCTGTGCCGAGCTGGGTTTCAGCAGCGGCGTGATCGTGGCCGTCAAGCGCCGGCGGAGTGATCCTCGAGGTTCGGGGCGAGTACCGGGCAGCCCCCGGCTTGTGCGGCGCAGTCTGCGTCCGTATGATGAGCGAATGCTCAAATCTCTCGCTCAGACTCGAAGCTAGTGGCTCGATCGGGCGTCGTGAGCCGACCGAAATCGGGCAGTTCGGCAAGTGGCGCAACCCGGCGGGCGCTCGTCGACGCAGCCATCGTGACGCTCAAGAGTCGCGGGTTCCACGGGGCGAGCGCGCGAGCGATCGCCAACGAGGCCGGTGTCAATCAAGCCCTCGTCTTCTACCATTTCGGCTCCGTGGCCGAGTTGCTGCTCGCCGCCCTCGACGAAGTCAGCGCTCGCCGGCTCGAGCGCTACTCGGCGGCGATGGAGGCGATCGAGAGCCCGGCCTCGCTCATCACTCTGGCGGCCGAGATCTTCCGGGAGGACATGGATAACGGCGACATCGCAGTCCTCGCCGAGATGATCGCGGGGTCATCGTCCAACCCCGAGCTCGGCTTTGAGGTCGCAAAACGCATCGCCCCCTGGAAGGACTTCGCCCGAGCCGCCATCGAAGCTGGCTTCGCCGGCTCCGCCCTGGCGGCGCTCGTGTCGGTCTCCGAAGCGCCGCAGGCTGCGGTCGCTCTTTACCTCGGCCTCGAGATGCTGAGCCACCTCGAGGGGGATCGGAGCGCCGCCACCTCGCTGTTCGAGCAGCTGGCCCGATTGGCGCCGCTCTTCGATGCGATCTCGCCAAGCGCTCATGCGACGGGCAAAGGAGACACACGATGACAGCTTCGGTTGCCCAAGACGCGGCAGAGGTTGAGAATCGGAGCAACGACACGGGACTCGACGTCGTGACCGGTGCCTTCAGCTACTCAGGCAGAGCAATCGCCCAGGTGCTGGGTGAGCACGGCCGACGCGTCCGCACGCTCACCGGACACGCGGGACGAGCGGACGCGAACTCGGCCGTCGAGATCCGTCCCCTCGATTTCTCGGACTCTCCAGGGATGGTCACGAGCCTGCTGGGCGCCACGACGCTCTACAACACCTACTGGGTACGGTTCGCCCGCGGCCGGGCTGATCACGCCGTGGCAGTGGAGAACTCGAGGGCCCTCTTTCACGCCGCCCGTCGAGCAGGCGTTCAGCGCATCGTGCACCTGAGCATCACGAACCCGAGCATCGAGTCGCCCTACCCGTACTTCCGCGGCAAAGCCCTCGTGGAACGCGCCCTGGCCGAGACGGGGG
The DNA here is from genome assembly GCA_035623975.1 of Acidimicrobiales bacterium. Classification (GTDB taxonomy): domain Bacteria; phylum Actinomycetota; class Acidimicrobiia; order Acidimicrobiales; family Bog-793; genus JAKACA01. The sequence goes on from DASPSK010000077.1 coordinate 2,841, forward strand.
TGGCGTACACGGTGCTACGGCCGGCCATCTTGTTCGGGGGCGACGGCATCCTCATCAACAACATCGCCTGGCTGCTGAGGCACCTGCCGGTCTTCGCGGTAGGTGGGGGAGGTGACTACCGCATCCGGGCGATCCACGTCGAGGATCTCGCCCGGCTCGCCGTCGCCGCTGGCGCCAGTCATGGCGATGCAGTGCTCGACGCGGTCGGGCCTGAGCGCCCCACGTTCCTCGAGCTCGTGCAGACCATCCGAGGCGCCGTCAAGAGTCGCGCCAAGATCATCCGGGTGCCCGGCATCGTCGTACCAGCGGCTTCCGCATGCCTCAGCCTGGCGCTGCGAGACGTCTTGTTGACTGGGGAGGAGTATCGAGCCATGGCTGACAACTTGGCGGACACGATCGGACCCGCGACCGGGACCACCAGCATCACCGACTGGATCGCCGATAATGCGAGCGTGCTCGGGATCACCTATGCCAACGAGCTCAACCGGCACTATCAGCGACCACGGACCAGAGCTTGCTGTGTCCGCTGATGCTGACGTCTAACTCACCCTCTGTGCGACGAGGATCTTGGCGTCCGCGATGTTGTTGGAGAGATCACCCGCCTGCGTCGCCCATGCGTACTAACCCGCAGGCCGTGTGCGGTCTCGCCCGGCGCGCGGAACGACGGCGGGGGGCCGGAACGGGCCGATCTGAGTGCGGCGCGCGACCGTACAGGCCGTGTGCGGTCTCGCCCGGCGCGCGGAACGACGGCGGGGGCCGGAACAGGCCGGATCTGAGAGTGCGGCGCGCGACCGTACAGGCCGTGTGCGGTCATCGCCAGGGCGGCAGGTCGGATCTTCGCGGTCGTTCCCGCCTCTCGATCCTCCGGTCCCGACTGGCGGCCACCCGCGGTCGATGAGCAGCCTCAGATGTTGACGCCCTCCACCCAGCGTCGATGATGCCGACGCTTCAATTGTGGACTCCAGGGACTCAGGTGACTGCGTCCCTGTGGACGAGACCTGCTGACCACCGCTTGGATGATGGCATTCACTCCGTTATCCGCCGCTGGAAGAGGTGTGCTGCCAGTGGAGCGGCGATGGCCAAGATCACCACTGACCAGATCAGGGACGCCTCGATGGGATGCTGCATCGGCCAGGCCCGCACCACCGCCGCCGGGTTCGGGTTTCCCCAGAGCTGGCGAACCGCCGCGCAGACAGCGCTCACCGGGTTCCAGTTCGCGATGGTCTGCAGCCACCTCGGCATGTGCACCGTCGGGACCATGGCGTTGGAGACGAAGGCCAATGGGAACAACACGATGAAACCGAATGAGGCCGCCGACTCGGGGCTCTTCGAGTTCAGGCCCACGCACGAGGCGATCCACGCCAGCGAGTACGCGAAGAACAGGATGAGCAGGAAGCCGGCCGTGACCGATGCCACGCCGGCATTGGGCCGCCACCCGACGAGCAGACCCGTCAGGCCGACGATGAGTGCGCAGAGGCACGACGTCATGAAGTCAGCCACCGAACGTCCCACCAACACGGCAGAGCGCCACATGGGCAGAGCCCGGAAACGGTCGATCATGCCTTCGTGCAGGTCCGTGCTGAGCCCGACCGCTGTGCCCATGGTCGAGGTCACGAGGTTCAGCGCCAGGATGCCGGCCAGGAGGTAGTCCTTGTAGCTCCCGCCCGGGATAGGGATGGCACCGCCGAAGATGTAGACGAACAACGCCGTGAACAGCACGGGCTGGAGCGTGACGTCTGACAGCTGCATTGGCTCACGCGAAATGTGCACCAGGTTCCGCCGGGTCATGGCCCAGACGTCGGTCAGCGGACCGAGCGCTCTGCCTCTCGACCAAGGCCGGTCGAGAGGCAGAGTCGTATGTGTCAACGAGGTCGTCGTCATGTGCGGGCCTCTTCCAGCTCTTGCCGGCTCCCGTCCTCCGAGCCCGCCCCTTCCTCCTCTTCGATGTGACCGCCGGTAAGCGAGAAGAAGACGTCATCGAGCGACGGCTGGCGCACCTCGATGTCGTCCACCTCCACGCCAGCGCCGTCGAGCACCCGTACGATCGCGGTGGCTAGCCCGCTCGCCGCGTCCACGCCCGCGCTGAGCCGCCGACCGTCCTCACTCACCTGGACCGTCCCCGCCACAAGCGGCGCCACGGCTTCGACTGCTGCCGGGTTCGGTGTCGACAGCGTCACCACCAGGTGGGCTGACCGCGAAGCCTCCTTCAGCTCCAGCGGCGTCCCGTCGGCGATCACCCGGCCGTGATTCACGACCACGATGCGGTGGGCCAGGGCATCGGCCTCCTCGAGGTACTGGGTCGTGAGCAGGACGGTGACGCCGTCGAGAATCAGCTCCCGGATGGCCTCCCACACTCGCTGGCGGCTCGTCGGGTCCAGCCCCGTCGTCGGTTCGTCGAGGAATAGGACCGGCGGGCGTGTCATGAGCGATGCCGCCAGGTCCAAGCGCCGCCGCATCCCGCCCGAATAGACCTTGACCACGCGGTCCGCCGCGTCGGTCAGCTCGAACAGGTCCAACAACTCGACCGCCCGGGTCCGTGACGCCGCCCGCCCCATGTCGGAGAGCTCCCCGACCAAGACCAGGTTCTGGCGGCCGGTCAGCAGCGGGTCGAGCGTGGCGTCCTGGGCGGCCACCCCAATGTGGCGACGTACCTCGCCGGGGTGCTTCACCACGTCGATTCCCGCCACGGCGCCCCGCCCGGCGTCGGGAAGCGCCAGCGTGGTCAGGATGCGCACGGCGGTCGTCTTGCCTGCTCCGTTGGGGCCGAGCAGTCCCAGGATCGTCCCGGCTGGCACCGAGAAGTCGACGCCCGCCAGGGCCTGGGTCTCGCCGTAGCGCTTACGCAGGCCCTCCGCCTCGATCATCAGCTCCGTGCCCATGAGCCCCGGTTCCTTACCTGTCAGTTAGTAAGATGGGTCTTTAGCTATGGTAAGGGGCGTACTTCCCTGCCGTCAAGTAGGATTATGGAGAATCGGGTTGAGACCGATGCGTGGTAGCAGATGACTCAGAGCCAGACGGAAAGAGACCAATCCGAGGCACTCGGCAAGGCCGGGGATAGCGCCGGCTTCGAGTCGACCCTTGCGGCTGAGCCAGAGTCACACCCCGAGCCCGAGCATTCCAACACTCGCCAGCGCATCCTTGACGTGGCTCTCGACCTCTTTACCGAGCAGGGCTACGACGGCACCAGCCTTCGCGAGATCGCCGAGAAACTGGGTTTCACCAAGGCGGCCCTCTACTACCACTTCGCGTCGAAGGAGGAGATCCTTCTGGCGCTCCACATGCGGCTCCACGAGCTCGGCAAGGACGCCCTCACGCGGTTGGGCGACGAGCAGGTCACCCTCGAGCTGTGGGGTGAGCTGCTCGACGCGTTGGTCGACCAGATGCTCGCCCAGCGCCAGATCTTCCTGATGCACCACCGAAACGAGGCAGCCCTCGAGAAGCTGCACAACAAGGCGCACGAAGCCGAGCACGACGACATTCAGAGACGGCTCAGCCTGGTCCTGGCCGATCCCAGTCTCCCGCTGGGAGACCGGGTGCGCATGGCCGCCTCCGTCGGAGTCCTCTTCTCGGGTCTCTTCCTCTCCGGCGTTGCCCTGGCCGGCGCCTCCAACGATGAGATGGGGAGATTGCTTCGCGAGGTACTTCAGGACGTTCTCGGGGGACGTCGGAGCCGCCTTGGCTGAGCGTCACGGTCCGCAAGGAACCAGACGCTGCTCGCGCTTGACATCCACGGCGCAGGAGCCGGTTGTTGTCACGGGGCCCGTAGGTCATCTGCCCGGTGTTGTAGTCGGTGCCGAGCAGCCCGGCGACGAGCACGCGAAGGCTTTTGTTGGTAAAGCCGGTGACGGCGTGTACGACGCAGCACAAGGCGCCGGCCAGGGCTTCCGCCCACGCCGATCTGAGCGCGGGGCGCGACCGTGCAGGCCGTGTGCGGTCTCGCCGGGCGCGCGGAACGACGCCGCCCTTCCGCCCACGCCGATCTGAGCGCGGGCGCGACCGTGCAGGCCGTGTGCGGTCTCGCCGGGCGCGCGGAACGACGCCGCCCCTCCGCCCACGCCGATCTGAGCGCGGGGCGCGACCGTGCAGGCCGTGTGCGGTCTCGCCGGGCGCGCG
>DASPSK010000088.1:0-5020 GCA_035623975.1 Acidimicrobiales bacterium
GTCATCGAACACTCCCATCTGCTGCGTGATCGGCCGGGGCGCCGATCGCTTCGTAGCTCGACAGCAACTCGACCACGGTGCGCACGCCGAAGCCCGTCGCCCCTTTGCGCTGGTCGAAGGCCTCCTCGTCGGTGTTCGCCGGGCCGGCGATGTCGACGTGCACCCATGGCCGGTCCCCGACGAACTCCTCGAGGATCAGCCCGGCGAGCAAGGCTCCGGGACCGCCGGGGCGGCCGATGTTCTTCATGTCGGCGATGTTGGACTCGTGCAGCTTCTTGTAGGACTGAGGCAGCGGTAGGTGCCAGACGGGCTCGCCCGCCCGCTCGGCTGCCTGCTCCAGTGCGGCGACGAGGCGCGAATCATTGCCCATGAGGCCTGCGACCTCGGGGCCGAGCGCCACCACGCACGCCCCCGTCAGCGTGGCGACGTCGACGATGGCGTCTGGCTCGGACTCGGCGGCGAGCGCCAGGCCGTCGGCGAGCACGAGCCTGCCCTCGGCGTCGGTGTTGAGCACCTCGATCGTCTTGCCGTTGCGGGTCGTGAGGACGTCGCCCGGCTTGGTGGCGGTGCCGCTCGGCATGTTCTCGGTGCAGGGGGCGATCCCGATCACCCGCACCTTGACGCCCATCGCCCGGCAGGCCCCGAGGCTGGCGAGCACGACGGCGGCACCGCTCATGTCGTCCTTCATCGCCATCATGCCGTCGCCGCTCTTCAGCGAGAGGCCGCCCGAGTCGAACGTGATGCCCTTGCCGACGACGGCCACCGTGGGTGCCGACGCGGCCTCGGGCCCGTCCGGCTCGTAGGTGAGCTTGATGAGACGCGGCGGCTCCGCCGAGCCGCGGGCGACGCCCCAGAGACCCCCGAGGTGCTCGGCGCGGATCCCGGCCTCGTCGAGGACGGTGAGACTGAGGCCGGACCGGTCCGCCACCTCGCGAGCCACCTCGGCCATGCGCGACGGCGTCATGTCGGCCGCCGGCGTGTTCACGAGGTCGCGGGCGAGGGCGACGGCATCGGCGAGGACGGCGCCGCGGGCGACGCCTTCGGCGGCGGCGCCCTCGTCGGTCGGCGCCACCGTGAGCACGACAGAGCTGAGCGCCGCCGGCCGCTCCGCGCTCCGGTACCTCGAGAAGTCGTACGTCGCCCCGCCCACCCCTTCCACGGCCGCCTGGGCGGCGGTGGCGGCGGAAAGGGCGTCAGTGACGATGGGACCGAGGACGAGACATGCCGACTGACAGTTGGAGACGGCGCGTGCGAACGTGGCAGCCGCCCGCCGGACGGCCGTGGCGGAGACGGCGTCTCGAGCGCCCACGCCGACGAGCACTCGGAGGTGATCGCCTTCCGCCTCGACGAGCGACTCGCCCGCCTTGCCGGCAAAACCGCGGCGCTCGCAGGCGCCCGGGTCGAGCTCGATGCCATCGTCCGCCGGGACGGGGCCTTCGAAGACGAGATGACCGATCGCCGAGACTCCGTCGGGCGGCGTCGAGGCGATCGAGACGTGAACGTTCATGCGGCCATCATTGCCCGCTCGACGGAGTGCTGTCGCTCGCGGCGAGGCGGGGGGAATGGCGCGTGCGCTTGGGCGGGCCGACTCTCGCCGTGAGGTGTTCACCCTCGACGGCGCGTGCGAGCAGCCAGCAGAGGTCCGACAACCGGTTCAGATAGGGGACGACGGCCGAGGCCGTTGGAAGCTCGGCCGCAACGGCGAGACGCTCGGCCCGCCGCACGACCGTGCGGGCCACGTCAAGGGAGGCGCCGGCGAGGTTCTCACCGGGGACGACGAAGTCGTTCGGCACGACCTGGAGGGCCTCGAGCGCCGTCACGCGACTCGTGAGGACGTCGACCATCTCCTTTGTCACGAGCGAAGCGCCGGCGACGAGCTTCGACCGATGGCTGTCCGCGGTGGCCACCTCTGCCATGAGGACCCAGAGATCTCGTTCGATCGACACGAGCATGCCGTCGAGCGCATCGGAGCTGAGATTGCCCGGCCCGCTCGCGCCCGTGGCGAGCACGACGGCCCGCGCGTACCCGAGGGCCGCTTGGGCTTCATCCACGGCCCCGTTGCACTCGATGCGGGCCGAGTCCTTGCGCACCCGCCCGCCGTAGAGGAGCCCGGTCGTGCCGGCGTCGCCGCGTTTTGTCGAGATGCTCATTGGTGCCGCAATCTACGGCTTCTCGCCCGCAGGTGCCGACGCGCTGGGGCCCCGTGTCCGTAGGATGGCCCCTCGATGACAGCAGACCGAAGAAGGCGCCTCGTCACCACTGGGCGGTGGCGGCTGCAGGCGGGTTTCCTCGGGATGGTCGCGGTCGCGCTCGTGGCTGCCGTCGCCCTGGCGGCCTGCACCAGCACCACGACCACGACCACGACCACGACTTCAACCTCGACCACGACGACGACACTGCCGCCTGTCAATGTCTCGAAGACCGAGATCGAGACCGCCTACATGACGCTGTTCGACCTCTCCAACCCGGCTGTTGCCCCAAAGCTGCTCGTGGTCCAGGACGGAAGCGCCTTGAAAGCCGCCTTCACGGCGGCACTCCGCTCGACCCTCGCCAAGGAGGCGACCGGCGCCGAGGTCCTCTCGATCAAGATCGAGCAGGGGGGTGCCTGCACGAAGGAGTTCCTCCCGAGTCCCTGCGCAGCCGTCGTGTACAACATCCTCGGGCCGAAGGGCACGGGTCCGGTACTGAAAGACCTGTCGGGTGGCGCTGTCTACCTGAGCAGCAAATGGCTCGTCGCCAAGGCAACGATCTGCGCACTGCTGACGCTGGAGAACTCGGGTGTGACACCTGCCGGCTGCTAGAGGCGCCGGACCGATGACGGCGGCTCCCCTGGGACGGCCGCCGATCCGGGCGTGGCCGGTAGGTCGCCGTTGATTCGAGCGAAGCCCGATGAGCCCACGGCGATCAAGTTGTTAGGGCCGACAACCGTCTCGGCGCCGCTCAGGCGCTCAGGGAATGACCGGCAACAGCTCGGCGGCGAGATCCGCCGGCATGTCCGCCACGGGGACGTCGTGGGTGACACGGCCTTTGCGGAGCACGATCACCTGGCTGGCGAGCTCCAGAGCCCGAGGAACCTGCTGCTCGACGACGAGCAGCGTCGTGCCGGCCTCGTTGATCTCCCGCAGGGCGGCAAAGACGTCGTCGACGGCCTTCGGTGCCAGGCCGAGCGAGAGCTCGTCGACGACGAGGAGGACCGGCCGGATGGCGAGCACGCGGGCGAGGGCGAGCAGCCTCTGCTCACCCCCCGAGAGAGTCCCGGCCAGCTGGCGGCGGCGGTCCTTCAGGTGAGGAAACCGCTCGTAGGTGCGCTCGAGGGCGGCCGCGGCCTCCCGGCGCGGGAGTTGCCGGCAAAGCGTGAGACGGAGGTTGTCCTCGACGTCGAGGGTGGCGAAGACCGGCCGCCCCTCGGGTGCGAAGGCGAGACCGCGATGCACGATGTGTTCCACCGAGTTCCCCGTCACGTCCTTGCCGGCGAAAACGACGGTGCCCGCCGTCGCCGGCACGAGACCCGTGATGACGCGGGCGATGGTGGACTTCCCGGCGCCGTTGGGTCCGAGCATGGCGGCCACCGAGCCCTTGGCGACGGAGAAGGACACGTCGAAGAGGGCCCGGAAGCGCCCGTAGGCGGCGCTCACGTGCCGCATTTCGAGCACGGGAGGCGGGCGTTCGGGCAGAGCTTCGCCTCCGCTCACGCTCCCTCCCCGAGATACGCGGCGCGCACGTCGGCTTCGGCCAGCACCTCGGCGAGGCTCCCCGAGGCGATCAGGCGACCGAAGTCGACGACATAGACGCGCTCGGTCACGGCGCGGACGAGATCGAGATCGTGCTCGACGAGGAGGAAGGCCATCTCGCGGTGATGGCGCAGATCGTTGAGCACGCCTGCCAGAGTGGCGGTCTCGCGTGAGTCCAGGCCCGAGGACGGCTCGTCGAGGAGGAGAAGCTTCGGCTCGGTCATGAGCGCCCGCCCGAGCTCCACGAGCCGTCCCTGGCCGAGGCTGAGCGACTCGATGGCGGCGTCGGCGAAGGTCTCGAGCCCGAGCTCGGCGATCATCTTGTCCACGCGGTCGATCTCGTCGCTGCGGGGGGCTCCTCGCCAGAGGAGGTCTTTCCACAGCCTGCCGTCGCCGCGGTGCTCGCGTTCGGCCACGAGGAGGTGGTCACGGGCCGTCATGCCTGCGAACAGCTCGATGCGCTGGAAGGTGCGCCCGATGCCGAGGCGGGCTCTTCGGTACGTGGGCAGGTCGTCGATCCGCTCGCCGGCGAATCGGATCTCGCCGCGATCGGGGTGGCGCACCCCGGTGATGCAGTCGAACAAGGTCGTCTTGCCCGCGCCGTTCGGCCCGATCAGACCGACGGCTTCGCCCGCTTGCACCTCGAGCGAGACCCCGTCGAGGGCACGGATGCCGCCGTAGCGCTTGGAAACGCCGGCCACCTCGAGCAATGCCGTCATGCGACCGCCTCCGGCTTGATCGGCCGGTGGAGCACATGGTCGAGCACGAAACGCTTCCCGACCTCCACGACGCCCTCGGGATGGCGCGCATAGACGATCACGCCCGCGCCGAACAGCAGCTCCAGCAAGCTCGAGTACTGCGTGGGGAGGTCACTTGTGAGGATCGTGTTCACGAGGACGTAGGCAATGCCGGCTTCGACGGCGCCCTCGATGCTCGAGACGCCGATCGTGGCGATGACCACGACGAGCACGAGCGAGATGAGGGTGTTGAAATCGCTCGAGGACACACTCTGGTCAAGGGAGCCGTAAAGGGCGCCGCCGACGCCTGCGATCGCGGCCGAGAGGGCGAACACCATGATCTTGAGGCGATTCGTGTTGACCCCGATGGAGGCGGCCGCCAGCTCGCTCCCCCGCAGTGCCGCCAGCTCCCGCCCGGTCGTGCCTCGGGCGATCGCCGTGACCACGGCGATGCAGAGTGCCAGCACCACGAGCACGAGGAGGAAGAAGGCCCGGTCACTGGTGAAATTGATCGAGCCGAGCTGCGGCCGGGGAACGACGATCCCGCTCTGG
>DASPSK010000091.1:0-3447 GCA_035623975.1 Acidimicrobiales bacterium
CGTCCTCGACGAGAGGGATCTCGTACTCCTGGCACACCGCCTCCAGGGCGTCGTAGTCCGGTGTCTGGCCGTAGAGGTCGACGGCCAGCACGGCGGCGGGACGTCGTCCGCGCCTGGCGCGCCGGCGCAGCTCCTCGGCGACGAGCCCGGCGTCGAGCTGCCACGAGCGGCCGTCCACGTCGAGCAGGACGGGCCTGGCCCCGACATAGCGGATGACGTTGGCGCTGGCCACGAAGGTGAGCGTGGGCAGGAGCACGTCGTCGCCGGCCGTGACGCCCAGCTCGAGCATGGCCAGATGCAGCGCTGCCGTGCCGCTGCTCAAGGCGACGGCGTGGGGCACGCCTGCCCGTTCGGCGACCTCGCGCTCGAAGGCGTCGAGGTCGGGTCCCACCGGGGCCACCCAGCCCGAGTCGAGCGCCTCGAGGAGGCGCTTGCGCTCGAGGACGCCGACGTCGGGCGCCGAGAGGTAGATCCTGCTCACACGCCGGCTCCGACGCGAGGCGACATCGCTCCCGTGGCCGATCCCAAGACGAGGAGGAGGGTCGCGATGGCGACCAAGGCGGCCACGGCCCAGTCGTCGCCAGCCTTCGCCGCCGCCACGGCGACGGCGCCGACGGCCGCTTCGCCTGCGGCGTAGGCGAGGGCCACCGCACCCACGGGCCAGCCGCGTGCCGCCAGTAGATCGTAGGGATGGCGCCGGTCCCCCTCGGTCATCGGCGCATGCATCCGGACACGGCGCACCACGGCGAGCGCCACCTCGGCGCACGGGATGGCCACCACGGCCAGGGTGGCGATCCCGGTTGCTGCCGACAGGGCCGGTGCCCAGGCGTAGGCGAGCAACATGGTCGCCGAGGCGCCCAGGAGGTATGTGCCTCCGTCACCGAGGTAGATGCGAGCCGGTGGCCGGTTGAAGACGAGGAAGGCGGCCAGACCACAGGCCAGAGCCACGGCCAGGCTCCGCCCCGGGCCGTGGAGGAGGATGGCCAGAAAGGCGCAGCCCACCGCCACGACGCCTGCGGAGAGTGCGTCCAGCCCGTCGAGCAGGTTGACGCCGTTCATCAGGACGACCGCCACCAGTCCGCCGACGATCATGCCGGCGGCCCCCGACAGCCTCCACGGGATGGCGAGGGCGATCCCCACGCCGATCGATGCCTGGCCGAGGACCCGGACCACGATCGGCATTCCCACCAGGTCGTCGAGCGTGCCGAGCACCACCGCGGCCACCAGCGGCACAGCCGCTACGGCGCGCCCGCCCGCCAACCCGGCGCCGAGGGCCACCATCACCGCCACACCCCCGAGGTACGGGACCGCCGAGGCCTGGGGCTTGAGTGGCCCCGGATGGTCGACGGCTCCGACACGCCGGGCCACCAGTGCAGCTATCGGCGTCGCCACCACTCCGGCCCCGAGGGCCACGACGGCGGTCAGGAGGAGGTTGCCCATCGGAGATCCCGGCGGTGCGTGTCGCGGCGCATGACGAGCGAGAAGCTGCCTCGATGGAGCTCGTAGCGCGAACTCGTGGCAAAGCCGGCACGCTCGTAGAAGATCACGGCGGCGGCGTTGTCCTCGCCTACCACGACCTCGGCGGTGTCGACGCCTCGGATGCGCAGCTCCTCGAGGAAGCGATCGAGGAGCTGGCTGCCGATCCGATGCCGGCGCCAGCGGGGATCGACCGCCACGGCCAGCAGCTCGCCTGCGCCCGATCCTCCCGCCGCGTCCCGAGCGCCATGGCGAAGCGTCTCGAGGGAGCGCGGAAGCCCCTTCAGGATCTGCCATGGCGCGTCTATGAACTCGAGCAGGGCGTCGCGCAGCACGAACCGCGTATAGAGGGACCGAACGGCGACCGAGCCGGCGATGAAGCCGGCGATGTCGCCGTCGTGCTCGGCGACGAGAAGGAAGGAGCCGGGACTCGAGGTGATGCGCCGGTAGAGGCGCCGCAAGAAGCTTGGAGGAAGGCTGGACAGGAAACCCTCGGGGATCTCGTCCCGGTGGAGGCGAGCGACGGCGACGGCGTCATCGGGAGAAGCTGGCCTGATCTTCGCCGACCCGAAGACACCGCCCTCCGGCCTGCCCCCCATCTGTTCCCCCACACCCCCGCGTAGGCCGAAGGCCCGAAAAGTCAAGTATAGATGCCGGTCTTTCCTACGAAACCTGACGGGCCGAGGGGCCTTCGGCTCCTTGCCGTTGGGCCATCATGCTGCGAGCTCGCGTCCTTCCCCGTTTCTCGATGCTCTGGACCGTGGTCGAGTAGCGCAGGGAGGGGACGAACGCGAGCCGGGTGAGCAGGTCCTCTTCTTGCTCGGGGGAGGAGATCCCGAGGGCGATCCTGAACAGGCGGCCGATCAGGGCGTGGGTCCGTAGCAGCTGCGCCCTGGTCTGCTTGGCCAGCCGGCGCTGCATGACCATGTTCCACAGGACGACGGTCACCGGATCGGATCGCAGGACCCGCTTCGGGGACTCGACCCGCGAGAGGAAGCGGCGCCACTCGTGCCAGGGGACGGGCGCCACTTGGTCGCTCGGCAGCGACTTCCACGGGAGTCGACGGGCGAGGGACCAGGTGACGCCCTGGGCCAGCGCGGCGTATTCCAGGCCGCGGCCGTTCGAGGCCCGGCCGATCGCCTCGTCCTGCGCCTGTGCCCACGACTCCATGAAGGGCGATCCGGGCGCTGCGGCGCACAGGCCCCCGAAGAAGCGGCCGAACTCTCGTCCCCAGCAGAGCGTGCCCGTTTCGTCCACTTCGTCCAACAGCGTGCTGAGCGGGCGCAGGGCGATGGTGTCAGGGTCCGCCCAGATGCCGCCGAAGCGGTGCAAGACGCGCGAGCGCACGTAGTCGGACCGGAAGTTCGGGGCCGGAAGCGACTCCCAGACACCCTTGTCGAGGTCGGGGAGCCAGCGGCGGGCATCGTCATGGCCGAGCAGCCGCAGCTCGAGACCTCCGGCGTGGCGTTGCAGGCTCTCGATGCACAGTCCGAGGTAGTCGCCGCGTCGACGACCGGGAAGGTCTTCCCAATAGCTCCAGATGACCGGCGCCGGCGCCGTCACCACGCCGTCAGGTTTTTCGCCGGGCGAAGAGCGGGACGCAGGCTGCTGCGATCAGAAAGACCGCCCCGACGGCCACAGCGGCGATGCCGTGTCGGATCGCATGCTTCTTGGAGTGGGCGGCATGATCGGGCAGGAAGTGTGGCAGCGAGTGCGCCGGTAGGGCGAAGTACACGATCCCGACGACGAGAGCGGCAACTCCCACCACAATGAGCACGATCTGGACGGCCCTGAGGCCAGGGTGCATTGCGTCCCCTTCGCTTGGTCATTACCCCGTCGGTCTCGATGGTAGACGATGACTGTGCCGTATCGATTCGCACCTGTTGGTGGCAAGGTCGCCTCAGTAGCCGAAACGGGCCAGCGCCCTTGCGACCTCAGACCCGCCTCGTTCGAGGAGCTGCCCATGGTCGT
>DASPSK010000148.1:0-21440 GCA_035623975.1 Acidimicrobiales bacterium
CGCGCGATCACGTACAGCCACGTCTTGGCGGTGGCGTCACCGCGATAGGTGGGGAGCGCCCGCCATGCCGCCAGGAAGGTCTCCTGCGTGGCGTCGTCCGCGTCGTCGGGGCCGACGAGATAAGCGCAGAAGCGGCGGACGGGTGGGTGCATCACCCCGACGAACTCGGCCAACGCCGCTTCGTCCCCTGCCTTGGCCTGCAACAGGAGGCTGCTCAGCTCATCCACTGCCGTGACGGTACCCCCTCAGCGAGGGTACCGCCGAGCCGGGCCCCGCTCATTGGGAACTTTAGGGCTGGCTGAGGGCACTACCTCTGGACAGAAGCGCTGGAAGGGACGTGGCTTCGCGTCGGCGGTGAAGGGAGGGATCGGCCGCAATGCCGGGCATGAGCACAGGGCTGCAGCCCGACAACCCCACAATCGTCTCGGCCTTCCGGTCTCTCCTGTTTCGTGAGGCTCTCATCGTGCTCGTCATCTGTGCTCTGCTAGCCGTGGCGTGGAATGTGCTCCGTGAGGCCCAGCTGAGAAAGGTCGCAGCAGGAACCGCCTCGCCGGAGCTCTGGGCCCACCCCGAACCGATCGCCCGGCGCGTCTTGCGCATCGGGTTCGGCTTGATCTGGATCCTCGACGGCTTCCTCCAGGGCCAGGCGTCGATGCCGCTCGGCATGACGACGCAGGTGATCGGTCCGGCTGCGGCGCCTTCGCCTGCCTGGGTCCAGCACCTGGCGAATTTCGGGGCGACGATCTGGAGCTACCACCCGATCACGGCACCGGCTTCGGCCGTGTGGATCCAGGTCGGTCTGGGGGTGTGGCTGCTCATGGCCCGGCGGGGAAAGTGGTCCCAGCTCGCCGGGCTCTCGAGCGCCGCCTGGGGCCTCGTCGTCTGGGTCTTCGGCGAAGCCTTCGGAGGAATTTTCGCCCCCGGTCTCAGCTGGGCGTTCGGGGCGCCCGGGGCAGCCCTCTTCTACTGCTTCGCAGGCGGGCTCATCGCCCTGCCCGATCGACGCTGGCTCGCTCCTCGCCTCGGGCGTGCCGTCCTTGCCGTCATGGGGCTCTTCTTCGTCGGAATGGCCGTCCTGCAGGCGTGGCCGGGTCGAGGTTTCTGGCGGGGCCAGCCTCGACCAGGCCAGGCGCCGGGGACACTGACGGCGATGGTGCAGCAGATGGCACAGACACCCCAGCCGCATCTCCTCGCCGGATGGGTGGCCGAGTTCGCGGCCTTCGACGCCGCTCACGGGTGGGCGGTCAACCTCTTCCTCGTGGTGAGCCTCGCCTCGATCGGGATGGCGTTCCTGAGCGGCCGGACGGCCGTCATCGGCCCTGCGGTCGTCGCCGGCGTCGTGCTGTGCCTAACGGACTGGGTCCTCATCGAGGACCTCGGTTTCCTCGGGGGAGTGGGAACCGACCCGAACAGCATGATCCCGATGGCACTCCTCTTCCTCGCGGGCTATCTCGCGCTGACGCGGGTGCCACTCGTCACCGAGTTGCCGGTCCCCATTGCGGTCGCTCGCCCGGCCCGGCTGTCGCTCTGGGAGCGTTCGACGGCCCGGCCGAGACACACCCTGCAGGGCTTGGCGGCAGCCGGCGCACTCGCCATCACGCTCGTCGGAGCCGCCCCGATGGCGGTGGCGCTCGTCAATCCGAATGCCGATCCGATCCTCGCCGAGGCGGTCGACGGAACGCCGGACGCCGTCCATCTTCCCGCGCCTTCCTTCCAGCTGACCGATCAGAGCGGAACGACGGTGTCGCTCCAAGACTTGCGTGGCAGGGTGATCGCCGTGACGTTCCTCGATCCCGTCTGCATCTCCGACTGCCCGATCATCGCTCAAGAGTTCCGGGAGGCCGACCGTATGCTCGGAGCGGGCGCCAGGCGAGTCGAGCTCGTCGGCGTCGTGGCCAACCCCGTTTACCGATCGCTGGCTTACGTGAACGCCTTTGACCGGCAGGAGGGGCTCGAGCACGTCCCGAACTGGCTCTACCTCACCGGCTCAAGCGGCGCATTGAACCGAGTCTGGAACTCATTCGGAGTCCAGGTCGAGTATGCGCCCGGCGGAGCGATGATCGCCCACAGTGACGTCGCCTACGTGATCGATCAGGCAGGTGATACGCGCTACGTCTTGGACATGGATCCAGGCCCGGCGACCGAGACGACGCAGTCCTCCTCCGCCGTCGTGTTGGCGAACACCATCGATAGGGTGCTCGGATCGTGAGAATCCCGCCGGGCCCTCAGATGACGGCCCCGCACCGCCGCAGGGGCGGCGCGGGCATGATCCTCGCTGCCGTCGTCATGGCGATGGCGACGGGCGCATGTGGTTCGGCCACGCCGACGCGGGACGGGGCCGCCACTCCTGCCCCGGTGAGCCCCTCGCTCGCGACCTCGGTGGAGACGACGGCGGGATCTTGGGCCGTCTTGCCGATGGGGCACCTCGATCAGCCGCTCAATACCTTCTGGCAGCTCTTCTTCCGACGGCGGGGCGCCTCTGCCTGGTCGGACCTCGCTTCGGACTTGGCGGTGGCGACCAACGGGGGGCTGGTGCTCGCCACCTCGTCGCAGAAGGACCTTGCAGTCGGCGTCCGGCCCGCCAACCTGCTCGAATTCTCGCCCCTCCTCGTCACCTCCGACGCTGGTCATAGCTGGACGCCCGCCAACCCGGTGGCGGCGCTCGCCAACCAGCCGGACTCTCTCGCGATCGGCACGGGAGGCGGTGCCCTAGCGCTGACGACCACCGCCAACGGTGAACAGGAGGTGCTGGAGAGCCCCGGGCAACTGACCGATTGGCACGAATTAACAACCTCGACGCAGCTGGGGGCATCCGCCGGGGGACGTAGCTGCGGCCTCGGGTCGCTGACCGCCGTCGGCATGGGGGCCGCGACCCCGCTCGTCGCCGCCTCCTGTCGCCGGCCGGGAATTGTCGGCATCTTCTCCGAGGCTCAGACCGGGTGGGAGCTCGCCGGGCCTACTCTCTCGCCCTCGCTCGGAGCTGGCAGCGTCGACGTCATCGGGCTGCTGCCGACGGCGGGTGGGGTCTGTGCCCTGCTCGTCGTCTCCATCGGGCACACGACAGGCCTGCTCGCGGCGTGGAGGAGCGGCGGCGGGACGGCTTGGACAACCTCGTCGGTGCTCGCCCTCGGGTCACGGCAGGTGGAGTCCTTCGGACCTGATGGCGGAGCTGGCTTCTTCCTGCTGGCGGCATCCGAAGGGGGCCCCGACTCGGTCGAGGTGATGAGCGGCCCCGGGGCCAGCTGGCGTGGGCTGCCGTCCCCGCCGGTCCACACCGAGACGCTCGTGTTCGCGCCGACAGGGAGGGTGGACGCCCTGGCGGCCGACGACACGATCTTCACCGACTGGACGCTGCAGGCCGCGTCCGCCAGCTGGAGCAGATCTCAGGTGGTGAACGTGCCTGTTCAGTTCGGGTCCTCGAGCTGAGGCCGCGCTCATGCAGAGGCGTCGCCGTCGACCGGAGTCTGGCCGCAACGCCGTTGTGACCCCCTGCCCTCTGGCGCGCGAAGCCATCTCTGCGCTCGCCGACGGTGAACGCCCACCCGTCGCTGAAGCCATCGTCGCGGCCCACATCACGGACTGTCAGGCGTGCCGGGAGTTCGGCGCAGGCGTCATGACTCTCAAGCGCCGGCTGCGACTCGAGGCGCTGGCGATCCCGACCGGGGGCGGCGCCAACGAAGTGCTCGCACTCCTCGGGAACCCGGGTCAGAGCTCGCGATCTGGCGGCGAGAGCCAACTCCCACGGCCGGGGCCATCCCGGGGTCGTCGCTCATGGGCCCGAGCGACCCGGTGGGCTGTCGGCCTCGCCCCGCTCGGCTTCGCCCTCCCGGCTCTCGCCTTGGGCGTTTTCGCGCACGTCCATGTCGTGCCTTCGCACGTCCTCTCCCCGTGCACCCTCGGGCTCCACCATGTCCGAGGGCGGTAGCTCCCGGCGGGGGCAACAGCTCGCGGCGCTCGCGGTTCAGGCCCGCTGTTCCTCTTCCACGGTGAGCTCAGCGGCTGGGTCGGCCTCGAGACGCGCCTCCTCGATGGGGAGCCCGCTGCGAATCGAGTAGCCGAAGGTTCCCTGCTCGATCCGATGCTCGGCTCGATCCAGGGCAGCCAGACGCGCCCGCAAGCCGGCGGTGACGGCGTCGTCTGCCTCCTCGGCGGTGAGGCGCTCTGCCGGATCGGTGAGGTCGCCGGCCTCGTTGGCTGCCTCCCGGTCTTGCTGACCAGCGGTCGTCGTCTCGTTGAGCAGCTGCTCCACCCGCGACCGCTCGGCCCGTAAGAGCGCTCGAGCACGTGCTTCGTTCATGATTCCTCCACCTCGGCATTCGCAGAGCACGCGCCCGGTCTGCCTCGGGCGACGCCGTGTCATTGTTACCTCGGAAGCGAGCCTGCGGGCACGACGGGTGACGCCTCGCCCAGCGAGGGTGCAGCCAGAGTCGAAAGCCTCTATTGATTGATAGTAACTATCATTTAAGATGGTATGTAGAAACCCCGCAGGGACGGTCTCCCGGAAGGAGGTGCCCACCGTGGCGGCGACGACGACCGGGACGCGAAAGTGGTGGGCGCTCGGAGGCGTCATGCTGTCCGTGCTGGCGGTCGGTATGGACATCACCGTCCTCAGCGTCGCCCTCCCGACCCTTGCCGGGGCGCTCAAGGCATCCGAGTCCGATCTTCAGTGGTTCTCTTCCGGCTATGCGCTCGTCCTGGCGGCGGCCATGCTGCCGGCCGGGCTGCTGGGGGACCGCTACGGCCGCAAGAAGGTCATGCTCTTCTCCCTGGCCCTGTTCGCGGCCGGCTCGGTCGCGTGCGCGTACTCGCGAACGCCGGCGGAGTTCATCGGCGCTCGAGTGCTCCTGGGCTTCGCCGGGGCCGGCCTCGTCGTGATGGCGGTATCCGCCCTGGCGGTGCTGTTCTCCGATGAGGAGCGCCCCAAGGCCGTCGGCGTCTGGGCGGCGGCGAACATGTTCGCTTTCCCGATCGGTCCGATCCTCGGCGGTTGGCTGCTGTCGCATTACTGGTGGGGCTGGGTGTTCCTGATGAACGTACCGGTCGCAGTCCTCGGCTTTGTGGCCGTGCTCGCCCTCGTGCCCGAGTCCGCCTCGGATCGGCGTCCCGGCATCGACACCGTTGGCATTCTGTGCTCGAGCGCTGGCCTTGTCGGCGTGACTTACGGGCTCATCGAGGCCGGAGAGCACGGGTGGACGTCGGTGGGAGCACTCACACCGCTCTTTGGCGGACTGGCACTCATCGTGGCCTTCTTCTTCTGGGAGCATGTCCTCGAGGAGCGCCCCGGTGGTCAGCCGCTCGTCGACCTGAGCCTGTTTCGCTCGCCGTCGTTCACATGGGGTGTGATCCTCTTCGCGGTGCTCACGCTCGCCTTGATCGGGCTCCTCTTCACGATGCCGCAGTACTTCCAAGGCGTCTTGGGCACGAACCCGGAGGGATCGGGTATCCGACTGCTGCCTGCCGTCGGCGGCATGCTCGTCGGCGTGCTCCCGGCGGCACGCGTCGCCAAGGTGATCGGCGCCAAGCTCGCTGTCGCGGCCGGGTTTCTCGTGCTCGCCGTCGGCCTCGGGATCGGGGCTACGTCCAGCTTGTCCTCGAGCGAAGGTTTCATCGCAATGTGGATGGCGATCTGCGGGATGGGCACGGGCCTGACGATGGCTACGGCCGCCTCCGTCGCCTTGGCCGAGCTCTCCCAGGAGCGGGCCGGCGTCGGTTCGGGCGTCCTGCAAGCGCTCAAGAACACCGGCGCGCCCCTCGGGAGCGCCATCTTGGGAAGCACTCTCATCTCGGCCTATGAGAGCCGGCTTCACCTCGCCGGGCTTCCGCCGGTGGCCGCCCACGCCGTGCGCCAGAGCATCTTCGGAGGTGTCGAGGTCGCTCGACTCCTCGGCTCACCGTCCCTACTCATCTCGGTGCGCGCCGCCTTCGTGCATGGGACCGACGTCGCTCTGCTCGTATCGGTGGGTTTTGCGCTGCTGGGTTTCGTCGTATCGCTGCTCTTCCTGCCCGCACGTGCCCAACCACCCGCTCAGGCAGAAACTGAAGCACGCGGAGGTGAACGCGTTGCCGCCTGAGATCGGTCCAGCGAGCGGCCTGAGAGAGCGCAAGAAGGCCAAGACCCGCGCCGCCATCCAGCACGAGGCTCTCCGGCTCTTTCGCGAGCAGGGCTACGAGGCCACGACGGTCGAGCAGATAGCAGAGGCGGTCGAGATATCGCCCTCGACGTTCTTCCGCTACTTCCCCGCCAAGGAGGACCTCGTCCTCACGGACGACTACGACCCCCTCATCATGGAGGCGTTCCGCGCCCAGCCCGCCGAGCTCGGCCCGATCCAGGCAGTTCGCGGCGCCCTTCGAGCCGTGTTCGCCGGGCTCACCGAGGAAGAGATGAGCGACATGCGCGAGCGGGCGGAACTGGCCCTGGCCGTGCCGGAGCTTCGGGCTGCGATGCTGGACCAGTTCGCCCAGACCATACGGCAGGTCACCGCGCTCGCGGCCGAGCGACTCGGGAAGTCAGCCGACGACTTCGGCGTCTACACAGTGGCCGGGGCATTCGTGGGCGTGATGATCTCCGCGGAGCTCTTCTGGATAGATCATCCCGGAAGTGACCTCACGGCGCTGATGGACGAGGCGCTCGCGCAGCTCGAGTCGGGACTGCAGCTTTGAGCGCTCTCAGGAGTCGAGGAAGGTTCCGATCATCGATGCGCAGAGCTCGGCGTGGTCTATGAGGAGGAGATGACCGGCTTCCGGCACGACTTCGAGGCTGGCGTCCGGAATGCGAGCGGCGAGGATGCGGGCGTTGGCGGCAGGAACGATGGGATCCTTGCCGCCGGCCATCACGAGTGTGGGCACGCCGATGCGATGCAGCCAGGGAAGGCTCGTCCAACCCGCAACAGCTGCCAATTGTGAGAAGTAACCCCACAGCGTCGGCGGTCGGGGTCGTCGCGGGCTGAGTAGATCTTGGAGGTTGCCACGATCTACGACGGTAGGGCCGTAGACGAACCTGGCGGTGTGTCGAAGGAAGGTGGGTGAGTAGTAGCGAAGGGGCGTGGCGAGGAGGGAGAGGGCCAGCGGGTTGCCGGGCACGCCGCCGACTCCGCAGCCCGTGGAGGCCAGCACCAGCCGCCGCACGCGGTGCGGACTCGCGTGGCTGAGCTGTTGTGCTACCGCACCTCCGAAGGACACCCCGAGGACGTCGGCGCGCGGGTGGCCGAGCGCGTCGAGGACCTGGGCAGCCTGACGGGCGAGACCCGGCATGCGCGCCGGCACCAGGCGGGGTGGCGACTCCCCCGTGCCGGAGGCGTCGTAGGCGATGGTCTGCACGCTTCTGGCGTTGAGGGCGCGTTCGAGCGGGCTCCACATCTCGATGCTCCCGCCGAGGCCCATGATCAGCAGGAGCGGGCGCCCAACCCCCTTCACCGACACCCGCACCCTGCGGCCGTCGACGCGGACAAAGGCGACCCGTCGGCTCATGGGGCCTCGACCCGGGTCACCGGAGGTGGACGTAGCGACCCGGAGCCGCCTCAAGAGGGGGGTGGTCGTCATTGCCGAGAGAGTCGACGGCGGGTTTCTTCTCCCCGGAGCGGGATGAGAGCCACTCTGTCCAGTGGCTCCACCAGCTTCCGGCGTGACGCGTCGCACCCTCGAGCCACGCGTCCGGGGTCGCCGGCGGCGGTCCTGACCGGGTCATGTAGGAGGCCTTCGGGTTGCTCGCCGGATTGACGATCGCCTGGATGTGACCGCTCGAGCTGAGCACGAACTCGCAGGCACCGCCGAGGAGCTGCGTGGTCTCGTACGCACTGGTCCAGGGGACGATGTGGTCGGTGGAACCTGCCACGACGTAGCCGTCACACGTGACGGCACTCAGATCTATGGGCGTGCCGAGCACCTCGAGCGTGCCGGGATTCGCCAGACCGTTGGAACGGAAGAGGTCGAGGAAGTCCGAGTGCAGCCCGGCGGGCAGCCTCGTCGTGTCGTCGTTCCAGTAGAGGATGTCGAAAGCTGGCGGGTCGAGGCCGAGCAGGTAGTTGTTCACCCAGTAGTTCCAGACAAGATCATTCGGCCGGAGCCAGGCGAACACCTTGGCGAGATCCTTGCCGTCGAGGACCCCGGCACTGCGCGAGCGGCTCCGGGCCGCTTCGATGGCCCGGTCGGAGGCGAGCATCCCCACCATCGACTCCTTCGTGGTGTCCAGCCCCGCCACCATGAAAGTGGCCGAACCGATGAGATCGTCGCCCGTGGCGGCGAGGTGGCCCAGCAGGCAGGCCATCGTGATACCGCCGGCGCAGATGCCCAGCACATTGGCGTCGGGCGACCCGGTGATGTCACAGGCCGCCTGCACGGCTTCCCGGCAAGCGGCCACATAGGTGTGGAGATCCCAGTCCCGATTCGCCGCCGTCGGGTTGCGCCAGCTGATGGCGAAGTAGGGCACACCGGCGGCGACGGTGTGCTCGACGAGGGACCGACCCGGCGCGATGTCGGTGATGTAGAACTTGTTGATCTGCGGCGGTATCGCCACGAGCGGCCGGGAGAAGCACTGCTCGGTGCTCGGGGCGTACTGGATCAGCTCGAACACCCCGCTCCTGCCGACGACCTGGCCGGGTGTGACGGCGAGGTTCTCGCCGACGACAAACGGCCTCGGGTCCACGGTGGAGGGCATTCCCGAGTTGTGACGGACATCGTGGGCGAAGTGGCCCAGACCCTTGACGAGACTGCCACCCCGAGTCTGCACGGCCTTGGCCAGCGCCGCGGGGTTGCCGGCAAGAGTGTTGGTGGGCGCGGCCGCTTCGGTCAACAGCGAGAGAGCAAAACGAGCGCGCTCACGGCTCTTGTAATCGAGCTCCACTTCGTCGACCAACCCGAGCACCGCCCGCCGCTCGACCAGGTATGCCTGCAGCAGGCGGCGGTAGAGCGGGTTGGTCGACCACGCCTCGTCCATGAAGCGCTTGTCGCCCGGCGGCGGCGCGACGTCACTTCGCCCGACCAGCACCTTCACGAGCTGATTCGTGGCGTCCAAGGCGTCGGCGACAATGACACCCGGCTCGACCGCCAACCGCTGCAGCAGCCGGCCGAGAGCGGCTGCGATCTGCCGCCGAGTGAGCCCCACGAAGGGGTTGGCGCCGAGCACGGGGGGGTCGAGCGCATCAAAAGCGCCAGCAGCCGGCTCGCTCTCCGAGTCTTTGGAGGTCTTGGTCGGCATGGCTGCCTCCGCCTGCAGGATCAGATCGGTCACGGACGGGCGAACCACGAGCGGAGCCTCGGTCACCGCCGTCGGCAGCCCAGGCCTCGGGGCGAATCTGAGAACAATAGAGCCGTGGCGACCGAGAAACCCACCTGGTCACTTTCCGGCCCCGGTCGGGCAAGCTGGGGGCGTGGTGACGATCGACGATGTCCGTGCGGTGGCCTCTCAGCTCCCCCGCTCGTACGAGGCGGTGGTTCGAGGCCGGGTGAAGTTTCGGGTCGGGAGGATCGTCTACGTGGCGTTCTCCCGCGACGAGACGGAGATGGGCTTCGGCTTCCCAAAAGAAGAGCGCGCGGCGTTCGTGGCGGCGTATCCCGAGAAGTTCCTCATGCCGGTTCCGGCCGACCTGCGTTATAACTGGCTAGAGGTTCGTCTCGAAGCGATCGATCTGCGCGAGATGCGCGAGCTCGTGCTGGACGCCTGGGCGATGGCCGTACCGAAGAGCGTGGCGGAAGCGTATTTCGAGGCGGCCCTGCCAGAGTGATCGTCCCGCGAAAGGCGAGAACTGCTCAGCACTCGAAGTTGCCGCGTCAGCAGTCGATCTTCCCGGCGACGCACAGGAGGGCGTCGATCGTGAGGCCGAGGTCGAAGCGCTCGCCGCCGTAGGCAAGGGTGTCGGGGCCGATGTGAAGACCCCTCTTGGAATGGGCCTCGACGAGCCCGTCACCTGCGGCCCGGCAGGCCGGCACGGCCGGGAGCTCGACCCCGGCGGGCGATCTCACCTGCAGGGCGCCTGATCGCTCGAGTCGCAGGTTCCAGCCGCCCTCGTGCACGAGGCGGTGATGCGCCCCGCACAGCGCCACGAGGTTGGAGAGGGCCGTCGGGCCGCCCCTCGACCAGAACACGACGTGGTGGGCGTGCAGGAACCGGCGGGTGGTGCACCCCGGCCAGCGGCAGCCCCGGTCCCGGGCGAGAAGGGCCCGGCGCATCGCCCAGGGGACCGTCCTTGAGGTCCCCTGCGCCTCGACGGCGCCGTCAACGGCGAAGACGAGGCGGGAGACCGCCCCCTCGCAGGCGAGGCGCCGGGCGGCATGGGCGCCGATGGCACCGACCCCCTCGATGTGGGCGCAGCCCGGTGCCGAGGCGTCGTCGAGCACCTGCTCGTCGACGTGCACGAGGACCGAGATGTGCGGATCCTCCATCTCCTCGCCGAGGCCGCGGCCGAGCACGGAGGTGCAGAGGGCGACGAGGGCGTCGGCCGCCTTCGTCTCGAGGCCCTGGAGCGACTCCTCGAAGGTGAGCTCGGCGCGAAGGACCGTCCCCCTCCAGGGGTCGTCGGCCTCGGCCTCGAGGTAGGAAGGCGTCTCGGTGAAGACATCGGAGACGGGCTTCGGCGTCTCCGCGGAAACGTCGGCCGCCTCGGCGAGGGCTGCCTTGGCCGCCTCGATGGCCGCCAGCACGACGGCCCCGTCCTCGGGGCAAAGGCGGGCACGGATCACCACCATGCCCTCCTCGTCGGTGTAGCTGCGCACATAGCGGCCCTCCCGGCGCCCCTCGGCCAAGCGTGCCTCGTCCGGATCGGCCCGGCGGTACTCGCGCACGATCTGCTCGAGCTGGGAGGCGGTGGCGTCCCGGGCGAGGGCGACGAGGCTCTCCTCGAGAGCGGGGTTGGCCACCCGCGTGATCGCCCGCACCTTCGAGTACGACAGCTCGCCGCGCGCGAAGGCGGCCCGCAGGCGGGGAAGGGCGCCAAGGGCGCGCCCGACCCGCACCTGCTCGCGGGCGGCCCCGAGGCTCGTGCCCACCCGCCAGTTGAGCCAGTGGGCACAGGAGCGGCAGCCCTCGGCCGCCCAGGTGCCCCGACGGTCGAACTCCCCGACGAGCAGGACGAGGCGGCACTCGCCGGCGCTCACGTGGGCGGCCTGCGAGCACAGCTCGGATCGCAGGGTGGGGGTGGTCAGTTCCTCGAACATACGTTCGAGTCTACTGCGGGCCTGCGCGCCGTCCGCCTAGCAGAGCACCGGGAGCAACCTTCGTCATCAGTTCCCCACGCGGGGGAATTCGAGACGCCATTGGCGATGGGCGACCCGGTGGGCGCCCTCGCTGGCGTCGAGATGCATCGTCACGAGGAAGCTGTCCTCGGTTCCGCTCATGACGCCAGAAGTCTCGACCCTGACGTCGTAGTCCCCCCGGCGCAGCAAGGCGGACTGCTCGGTCACCACCGTGGCGGACAGAGGGTCTCCGTCGCGCACGGTGTAAGTGGTCAGGTTCCGGCCGTCCATCTCGAGGCCGTCCGACTCGAGCCGCGTCCGACCACCCACGTCCCAGTCGAAGCGCAGGGCGTGTTGCCCACTCGTCATGTCGTGGCTGATGAAGCGTGCAGTGGGGCGACGAACCAAGGTCTCGAAGGCGAGGACCTCGGGGTGCTCCGGAGGCCCGAATGGCGCCAGCTGGTCGTCGAGGGCCTGCGGCTCGCGCACGGGCAGCTCGAGTGACGACCCCTCCCCGCAGTAGACCGACAGCTCGACCTCTTGGGGCGCCGGCCAGATCCAGGGCCAGTACGTCGTCGACACGGCCAGGCGGATGCGATGACCGGCATCGAAACGGTGCGCGATCGCCTTCATCTCGACGGCGACCGTCTCTCGTTCGTGCGGCACGAGGGGGTCGGAGCGGTCAAAGCCATGCCGCCGGGCAAGGTTGAGCATGCCCCAGGTGACCCGGAGCGAGGTCCCGTCGGCCGCGACGTCACACAACCGCACGACGATCGAGCACGCCGGCCGATCGGCCGAGACCTCGAGAGCCACGGCCGCATGCCCGAGGATCTCGACGTCGGCCTCGAGCGGGCCGGTGGTGAAGCTGAGGGATCGCCCGTCCTCGGCTCGCTGGTCCCCGGGCCAGTCCCCGTGGGCGCCGTCCGCAGTGATGGCCCCGGCGTCGAGACCGGCGCTCTGCTGCCCGCGATGCTGGAGCACGGCTCCGTTCCCTGCCGTCGCCTGCAGTCCGGGGCTGGCGGGCAAGCCAGGCTCGCCGGCGCCATGCAGGAACCATCGCCGGCCACGGCTTCGCGCCGACAGCAGCGACCACCCCTGTTCGGCGACCCATCTGCCCGGCCACTCCTCGTGCCGCGGTGCGGGCTCGGTGTAGTTCTGCATCCACGCCCGCAACATGGGCTCGTCCATGATCCCGGTGTCGATCCCTTTCAGCCAGTGGTCCCACCAACGGAGCGACTCCTCAAGGAACCCGATGCGCGGGCCGGGCATCGAGTGATGGGGGAACGCGTGCGACCACGGCCCGATCAAGCCCTTGCGCGGCCCGCTCAACCCGGCAAGAAGGCGCAGGACGGCATCGCTGTAGCCGTCCGCCCAGCCCCCGATCGCATAGACGGGCGTGTCGATGGCGCCGTAGTCCTCGCAGACCGAGCCCTGCCGCCAGTAGGCGTCCCGGGTCTGGTGAGCCAGCCATGTTTCGATGAACGCCGGCGTCTGGGCGATCCGCTCGTGCCAGCGCCTGCGCCAGTCCTCGCCCGCCATGACCGGATCGGGGGGGAGGGCATTCCAGGTCAGCATCGACACGGCCCACTGCAGCATGTCGAGCCCGAGGAGACAGCCGCCCCGGTAGTGCACGTCGTCGGCGTAACGGTCGTCGGTGGCGCACAGCGAGATGACGGCGCGCAGCGCCGGCGGGCGGCGGGCGGCGACTTGGAGGGCGTTGAAACCACCCCAGGAGATGCCCGTCATGCCGACGGCTCCCGTGCACCAGGGCTGCGCCGCCAGCCAGGCGACCACCTCGGCGCCGTCGCCCTGCTCTTGAGGCGTGTACTCGTCGAGGATGATCCCCTCCGAGTTGCCCGTGCCACGCAGGTCCACCCGAGCGCACGCGTAGCCGCGCGCCGCCAGGTAGGGGTAGATGGAGGCGTCGCGCACAGCCATGAGGTCGCCGTAGCGGTACGGCAGGAAGTCCAAGATGGCGGGAACACCGCTGGCGTCGGCGTCCGCCGGCAGCCAGATGCGGCTGGCGAGGCGCGTACCGTCGAGAAGCGTGATGAAGGTGTGCTCGATCGTCCTCGTCGGGCGGACCTGGCGGGTCCCGGGGTTCACCTTGGTCACCTCACCCACCAAACGTAGGCCGCCGAGTGCCGGACAGGCGGTGTGCGAGCTGTTTGGCCGCTACGTGTGGCAGTCGGCGCAGACGCCGAGAACGTCGAGGCGATGGCTGTGGGAGCGGAAGCCTTCGGCCTTGGCAAGCTGCTCGATGGTGTCGGTGACGCTCTGCTCGAAGGTTGCAGATGGAGTGACGTCGGTGACCTTGCCGCAGTTGACACAGAGAAGGTGGTGGTGGTGCTCGGTGAGGTCCTCGGCAAGCTCGAAGCGAGCGAACTCGTCATTGGCGGCGACGCGCCGAACGAGCCCGGCGATTTGCAGGTCGAGGAGATGGCGGTACGCCGAGCTGCGCGGCAGGTCCGGGAGCCGCCCGGCGATGTCACCGATACTGACGGGGTGGCCTGCACTCGCGAGCAGATCGATGACGGCTCGCCGGCCGGGCGTGTACCGCTGATCGACGCGGCGAAGGCGAGCTTCGGCCAGGTCGTGCAGCGCATCGGCCTGCGTGTGAGCCTCGGGGTTCAAGACCGTCAATGTACTTCGCCCACCTCTCCTCCCCTTGTAATGAGACTCAGTCTCATGATAGCCTCGGGCGGCATGCTCAGCTTCTCGACCAGACAACCGGCGCGCCGCCGGTGGCGGCTGCACAGGGCGGCGAGCGCAGCCGTCCTGCTGACAGCCCTTGCCATGACGGTGGCTGGTTGCGGATCCCGCTCGCCGTCGAGTTCCTCCACACCGGGTGTGATCAACGCCATCGGAGCGGAGAACGAGTATGCAAACGTCCTCTCGCAGATCGGTGGGCGGTACGTGCACGTGTCGTCGATCCTCAACAACCCCAACACGGACCCCCACACCTTTGAAGCCAACCCGCAGGTGGCCGAGGAAGTCAGCGCGGCAGAGCTGATCGTGCAGAACGGCGTCGGCTACGACACGTTCATGAACAAGATCGAGTCGGCGTCGCCTGACCCGAAGCGCAAAGTGATCATCGTGCAGCAGCTGCTCGGCCTTCCCGGCAACACGCCCAACCCGCATCTCTGGTACAGCCCGAAGACGATGCCAGCGGCAGCCAAGGCGATGGCCGCGGCCCTCGCGGAGCTGGAACCGGCGCACGCGGCGTACTTCCAGGCCAACTTGGCGAAGTTCGACGCTTCTCTGGAGCCGTGGTTCGCCGCCATCGCCGCCTTCAAGGCCAAGTACGCGGGCACACCGGCGGCCACGACCGAGCCGGTCGCCGACTACATGCTGCAGGCGATGGGGATCGACAACCTGACACCGTTCGGGTTCCAGGCCGACATCATGAACGGCGTGGACCCGGCCCCCGAGGACATCTCGCTCGAGGAAGGCTTCTTCACCAAGCACCAGGTCAAGGTGTTCTGCTACAACCAGCAGGTAGTGGATGCCCTTACCACGTCGATCCGGCTCACGGCGATCGCGGCCGGAGTGCCTGTCGTCGGAGTGTACGAGACGATGCCCACGCCCGGCTACGACTACCAGTCGTGGATGCTGGCAGAACTGAACGCCATCAAGAAGGCCGTGACCGACAAGGTCTCCACAGAGCACCTATGACCGCCACTTCGTGGCGTCACGGCGCCAGCCATGCCGTTCTCGATGTCGAAGGAATCGGCGTCGCCCTCTCCGGACGACAGATACTCGAAGGCGTCTCCTTTACGATCGACGCCGGGGAGTTCACGGGTCTCATCGGGTCAAATGGCGCGGGTAAGACCACGCTGCTCCGGATCATCCTCGGACTGCTCCGCCCGAGTGCGGGGCGTGTGCTTCTCGACGGCGCGCCCCTCTCCCGCCAGAACCGCTCGATCGGCTACGTCCCCCAGAAGGTCTTGCTCGATCCGGACATGCCGATGCGGGCGAGGGACCTCGTGGCGCTCGGCATCGACGGGGATCGGTTCGGCATACCGACACCCTCGAAACGGCGTCGCGCAGCCGTCGAGGAGATGCTGCACGCCGTCGACGCCCAGGGGTTCGCAGACGCCCGCGTCGGCACCCTCTCGGGCGGCGAGCAGCAACGCGTCCTCATCGCCCAGGCCCTCATCAGCCACCCCCGGCTGCTGCTCTTGGATGAGCCGCTCGCGAACCTCGATCCTGCCAGCGCCCAGGAGATCATCGGGCTCCTCCGTCAGGTGGCCGACCAGCAGCAGGTCGCCCTGCTGCTCTCGGCCCATGAGATGAACCCGCTGCTGCCGGCGATGGACCGCGTCGTGTACATCGCGGGGGGCCGAGCCGCCAGCGGCACCACGGACGAGGTGATCCGCCCCGAGGTACTCAGCGCTCTCTACGGCCACCACGTCGACGTCTTGCGCGTGAGTGGCCGCGTGCTCGTCGTCGCCGGGCCGGGCGCAAACGAGGACCACTGCCTCCCCGTTGAGCCGCCCCGCGCGGCGGGGTGACGGACTTGCACTGGATCTTCGAACCTGGCTTCTTCTCCAGCCAACCCGTTCACGTGGCGGTGACCATCGGCGGGGTGGCCGCCGTCGTCTGTGCCATCGTGGGCGTGTTCACCGTCATGCGCGGTCAGTCCTTTGCGGGTCATGCGCTCGCTGACGTCTCCACGGCGGGAGGATCCGGCGCACTCCTCGTCGGTTTGACGCCCTTGACGGGGTTCATCGGCGGCGGAGTAATCGGAGCGGCCGCCATGGACATGATCGGCATCCGCCGGGTGCGCGGGCGGGACCTTGCCACCGGCATTGTGCTCGGGGCTTCCACGGGTTTCGCGGCTCTTTTTCTCTACCTCGACACGACCTCGGCGGCCGTGACAGGGGCGACCCAGCAGATCCTCTTCGGCTCCATCTTCACCGTTGACCCCTCGACGATCCCTATAGTCGCCATCTTCAGCGCGACCGCCTTGGTCATCATCGCCGTGATCTACCGGCCGCTCCTGTTGAGCTCGATGAGCGACGATGTCGCCGCCGCCCGCGGCGTGCCGCTTCGTCTCGTCGGTCTGTTGTTCATGCTCGCGCTGGCCCTCGCAGTCGGCTTGTCGGCGCTGGCCATCGGTGCCATCCTCTCGACCGCCCTCTTGATCGGCCCTGCTGCCGCGGCGCTCCGGCTGACGAAGCGGGTCGGCTCCGCCCTCGCCCTCGCCTGCATCCTCGGCGTGGGTTCGACCTGGCTGGGAATCCTTCTCGCCTACGACAGCTACTACTGGGGCTCGAGCCACCGCGGGCTGCCGGTCAGCTTCTTCATCGTCGGTCTCACTTTCGCTCTGTACCTCGCCTCCGGGCTGCCCGTCGTGCGCGCCCACGCCGAACGTCGTGCAAAACAGTCGGGCGAGGCGCCCTAATGTTCTCGAGCTTCATGATGAACGCGTGGATCACCGCCACGATCGTTGCCGTCATTGCCGGTGTGGTCGGCTTCTTCGTAGTGCTGCGCGGGACTGCATTCCCGGCACATGCCATCCCCAACGGGGCCTTTGCCGGTGCGGCCGCGGCCAACGTCCTCGGGGTGAGCAGCCTCCTCGGCCTCGGCGTGTGTGCCCTGCTGGCCGCCCTCGGCATCGGTGCGCTCGGACGCAGAGGCCGAAAGGACGTGGCGACCGCTCTCGCGCTCGTCATGATGCTCGCCCTCGGCGCCGTGTTCGTCAGCCTGAGCGGGGAGTACGAACCGGAGATTTACTCGCTGCTCTTCGGCGAGATACTCGGCGTCAGCACCTCCGAGATCCTGCCGGTCGTGCTCCTCGGCCTCGCTTGCATCGCCGCCGTGGTCTTCCTCTACCGGCCGCTCATGCTCTCCTCGATCGTGCCCGACATCGCCGAGGCCAAGGGAGTCCGCAACCATCGCATGGAGATGGCCTTCCTCGTCGTCGTCGCGGGAGCCACGACCATGACCCTGCCAGTGGTCGGCGCCCTGTTGATCTTCAGCCTCATGATCGGCCCCCCGGCGGCCGCCCGCTCCATCACCGACCGACCGCTGCTCGCCATGGTGCTTTCGGTGCTCATAGCCCTTGGTACCGTGTGGATCGCCATAGCCGCCTCTTATGAATGGAACTGGCCGATCGGTTTCTTCGTTGGCGTCCTTGGTGCCCTCTCCTACGGGCTCGGACGAGGCTGGGCCGCATTGCGCCGCACCCGCCGCGCCGTTCACGCCGTTCACGCCGAAGCCGCTCAGGCTCTCGCGGGCTGACGCCGGCCCGAGGGCAGCTGCCCTGCTTGGAGACGCGGCTCTCAGTCCCCGAGGGGGGTGTCGGATCCGGGACGCGGACCGGGCGGCACCGACGGGAGTGCAAGGTCGTCATGCCTCGGTCGGGCGCCCACGTCGATGACCCGCCAGCGGTCGGCGGGAAACTTCTGCACCCGCCGGGCCAGCCGCGAGCCGGACACCCGGATGACGAGGCGGCGCACCGGGGAGATCATGAGGAGCAGACCGAGCGCATCGCCGATGAATCCAGGCACGCAGATCATCACTCCACCGATGAGGACGACGAGCCCGTCCAGCAACTCCCGAGTCGGCACCTCTCCCTTCGCCAACCGCTCCCGCGTGTTGGCCAGCACGCCGAAGCCGACGCGCCGGACGACAAACGGCCCGAGGGCGCTCACGACCAACAGGATCGCCAGCGCCCAGAGGAAGCCGATCTGTTCGGCGATCGCCCAGAAAGCGGCGATCTCTGCGGCGGCGACGAGCAGCAAGCCAACGAAAAACACAACGCAGGGTACGTCCCGCCGACCTCAGCCCGCATGGCGGCCGCCAACCGTGCGCCAGAGGTCGGCTTCAAACCTCCTGCCGAATAGGTAAGTTACCTATCAACTCGACGTCGACCGGGGGTCACTTTCACCCGGCGCCGCGGGGCTGGCTGCTGCTCTTGCAAGCACGAGTCGGGAGGGGACGATGAAGAGGATCCTGCCCAGCATTTCCTTTGTGACCTGCGTGCTCGCCGTCTTGGGGGTAGGGCTCGTGTCGAGCGGGACGAGCGCGGCCCTCACCGCCGGTGGCAACGAGGCCGGGGGTTTCGCGAGCGTGGCCTCGACCGCCGCACCAAAGTCGGTCGAGGCCTACGTGACGTACTACGGCTGGTACGACAACACGCCACCGGGTTGCGCGACCGCCTACTCGGGGTGTGCGAAGGGCACCGGGACGTACAAGAATCCCATCACCTTCGCGAGCTACACGAAGGAATTCCCCGTTGGCACGATCGTCTACTACCCGACGGTGGAGAAATACTTCGTCATGGGGGACGAGTGCCAGGAGTGCGAGGCAGACTGGAACGGGAGGGGGCCCGACGGCGGTCCTCATCTCTATCACCTCGACCTGTGGATCGGGGGCAGGGGCGGCAACGAATACGACGTCATCAACTGCGAGGACGGCCTCACCCAGGGCCTCCCCCCGAACGGCGCACCGCTGCTCACGCCCCTCATCCTCCACCCACCGTCGGATCTCCCAGTCAGCACCGAGCAGCTCTTCGACTCCCGTACGAGCCACTGCTTCGGCGGGGAACAGACCGAGACGAGCTACGGAAGATACGACAACAAGAGAGCCGGCGACTGCCTCGCAGACAAACTCGACAGCACCAAGTCGGGCTCGCCCGCCGTGGCGGCCCCGTGCAACACGTCCGCAGCCGAGGACCTCGCCTTCGACGGCGCCTTCTTTACCGTCAACGGGCTCTGCTTGCAGGCGAAGGGATCGACGTACGGGTCGACCCTCGACTTTGCCACCTGCACGGGTGGCCCGTACGAGCAGTGGGAGATCGGATCCAACGGGACGATCGCCTGGATTCAGTACCTGAGATGCATCGCCGACGTGGGCGGCACCATCGAGTTCGCCACGTGCAGCGCCACGGCCGACAACGAGTGGACGTTTGTCTCGGAGAGCCCGCCGGGCGGCTAGGGGCATGACATCGCCGCGTTCCGAACCCGTGCCTCATCAACACCGAGAGGTGGCGGAGTCGTTCGGCTCGGATGCCGAACGCTACGAACGTGCCCGGCCCAGCTATCCCGAAGCCCTGGTGGAGCGGATCGTCGCTGCCAGCCCCGGGTGGGACGTTCTCGACGTCGGCATGGGCACCGGCATCGCCGCCCGCCAGTTCCAAACAGCCGGCTGCCGAGTGCTCGGGGTCGAAGTCGACGCCCGGATGGCCGATCTGGCACGGCGGAACGGGTTCGAGGTCGAGGTGGCGAGTTTCGAAGCCTGGGACCCCGCCGGGCGAACCTTCGAAGCGGTCATCGCCGGGCAGACCTGGCACTGGATTGACCCAGTTGCCGGAGCGGCCAAGGCGACCGAGGTGCTACGGCCTCGTGGTCGTCTGGCCGTGTTCTGGAACGTCTTCCAGCCGTCGCCCGACGTGAGGGAAGCCTTCGCCGCCGTCTATCGCCAGGTCAGGCCCGACTTGCCCTTCAACCCCTGGGCAAGGCCCGCATTGGACGGCTACTCGGCGCTCTTCACCAAGGCGGCCGACGGGATGCGAGAGGTGGGAGCGTTCGACGCTCCTGAGCAATGGCGCTTCGAGTGGGAGCGGTCCTACACCCGAGAAGAGTGGCTGGACCAGGTTCCTACACATGGCGGTCACGCGCTGTTACCGCCAGCGCAGCTTGAGGAGTTGCTGGCTGGCCTCGGAGCCGCTGTCGACGCGGCGGGAGGCAGCTTCACGATGGGCTACATAGCGGTTGTGGTCACGGCGGCTCGAACCATCTCTGCTCATGACGCTCGCAGCCGGGGAGGCCCCGACTCCTGATCTGACCTGACCGCCTGACGAAACCCAAGGCACGCCGCCTTGATCAGGTCACCTTCGAGACGACCTCGACGAGGTTCCCATCGGGATCACGCACAAGGGCGTTGCGGTTGTTGTTACTGGTGTTGTGCGGCGGCTGGACAGTGGGGGTGCCGGCGGATACCAACTGGGCAAAGGCCTCGTCGACGTCGTCGGTCCATATGACCAAGGCCATGGCCGGGCTGCCCGGGACGGCGTCAACTCCGTGCACCCTCTTCGCCGCCTCCACCGTCCCCAATCCGAGAGCGAACCCATTGAGCGTGAGTTCCACGTGCTCCGGCGTTCCCTCGGTGGGGGTGCGGAAAGTCTCCTCAAATCCGAGGAGGTCCCGGTAGAAGTGAAGCCCTGCCTCCATGTCGCCGGTGTAGAGGTTCACGAATCCTGTGGCGAACATGTCCAGCACGCTACCGCCGGCGCGTTGCGGGCTGCGGCGACGTATGCCGAATGGCAGATGTTCCGTCCCTTCGCGGCCGCGGCCTCCACCTGTGGTCACCCCCTTTGGGGCCGCCGCTGGTCAGCCGCTCGCCGGGGGCGCGAAGGCCTCGCTGCGAGCCTCGAGGACCTCGATGTCTCTCTCGGCGTACAGGCGGTGCTCCCATTCCTCGTTGAGGATGATCAGCAGACATTCGTGTACGGGGTAGCTGCGGGAAGGCGGCCAGCCAGCTCCCTCGACCGGGACCGTCTGCTCCCCCAACGACTCGTCGGTGAGTCCCTCGATGACCTCCCGAACTGTCGACATCCTGCCGCGGCGTAGCTCGAGCACAGTGTCGAGCGAAGGCCGCGCCTCGCGGTCGCGGGGTATTCCGGGTGTATCCCGCATCTCCTCCCATGGCAGGTCCAGCGGATCCCATGGAGCCGGGACACCGAGGATCGCCCTTCTGACCCAGGCGTCGGTGGCGAAGACAAGGTGGCGGAGCGTCTCGATGAACGACCACTCGCCGTCGACCGACTCGTGAAGCTGCTCAGGCCGCAAGCGACGGGCCCGTTCGACGGTGTCAACCCAGAGGCGCTCGACGACGTCCCAGGCGTCGAGAAAGCCAGCCGCGTTCGTCGGTCTCATCTTGGCGCGCAGAGGATTCCGCTTATTGAGCTCGGAGTCGATGAGGGGGCCGATGTCGACACCATTGATCGTCAGGTTCGTGATCTCGCCGTGGATATCGACGTTGCAAAGCTCGACGCCGCGCATCACGACGCCAACCAGGTCGACGGCGCGGAACCGGGCGTCGGTCAAGTCGACAGAGCGAAACTGCGCGCCCCTGAGATCGACGCGCTCGAAGCTCGATCCACGCAGATCGGCTCCTATGAAGTCAGGCATTGGTAGTCAGGGGCGCGGCGCCTGCACAGCAGGCCCGGTTCCCCATCCCCCTTTCAATCCGTGCGTGCGGTTTTCCCGCACACGGCTTACCGACGGTCTTCTGAACATGGTTACGCCGCCTTCGGGTAGCGGATG